>JAJRQQ010000044.1 GCA_024280155.1 Bacteroidota bacterium | reverse complement strand
TCATTTTCTCTTTCATTTTTATAAATCTTCAATTATTTCCTTTTTATGCACAGGAAAAGTTAGACTCACTATCTTGCCTTTCAGAATTAGATTCACTGGAAGCTCATTTTGGGAAGAATAAAGAAGTTTTAGCATCTTATATAGTTTGCATATATAAAACATTGAGCTATTATCCTGAACTGAAGAATACGCGAAGTAAGTTCAAAAATGCTCATCTAAAAACTTCCCTCACTACTCGACCAACTTTAATGTCATTATTCTTTCGTAGAAAAAAAATCGCACATACATAGTACGAATTGATGATGATACGTCTAAAATACGCATAAAAGACGCTTCATTTAATGCGAAAATTGGTGTTTTTGGTCATGAGTTCGCACATATTGTTGATTATTCTCATCGGAATATATTTGGTGTTATTGCTCGAGGATTCTCCTACTTATCGAAGAAAAAGAAAGAAAAATTTGAAAAATACATCGATTTACTGACCATCAATCATCACTTGAAATATCAATTGTATGATTGGGCAGTGTTTGTTTTGAATTCTCCGAAAGGAAGTGTTGAGTACAAGGATTTTAAACGACAGATTTATTTAGAACCGGAGGAGATATTGGGAGAATGAGATTGAGTATATAGTGATTCGTACTTCACACTTCGACACGTTTCGATAAACTCAACGGAGTCAGCTCAGTTGTTAGTTGTTAGTTGTTAGTTGTTAGTTGTTAGTTGTTAGTGATTATGATTATGATTATGATTTTCGTAAATTCACATAATTGGGCAATTCATTCAGTTTTTTCCAAGATTCGCCCTCGCGACGGATGATTTGATGCTTTATCCCATTTGTTAAAAACAGATAAGGGACATTTAATTGTGAATTGTAGGTTGCGATTTGCAAAAGTACTTTCTCATTGATATCAATCTCAGGTGCTTTGCATTCTATAATTAGAATTGGTGAATTATTTTTATCAAAAACAACAACATCCGCTCTTTTCTTCATTCCGTTGTATTCGACAACATATTCTGATGCAATTAATCCTTTCGGAAATTGTTTTTCATTGATTAAATAATGAATTACATGCTGCCTCACCCATTCTTCAGGAGTGCACAATAAATCCATCTGCCTGATGATACACCAAACAAAAACTTGCTTACCCTTTCTCTTTAAACGAAGATTTGCTTTTGGAAGATTGAGTGGAACAATCATTTCATTCCCATTAGTAGAAGTTCGATATCTGTATAATCAAGGTCAAAAACTTTTCCTAAAACTTCGCTCGTTAATTTCCCTCGATAGATGTAAACACCAGATCTAAATCCTAAATCGCGTGTAATAAATTCTTTGCAACCTCCCATTTGTCCCATATTCATTAAGATTGGAGAAAAGATGTTAGATAAGGCAAAAGAAGCTGTTCTTGAAACTCTCGAAGCTATATTGGGTACACAGTAATGCACAACACCATGCTTCACAAAAACGGGGTTATTGTGTGTTGTCACGCGAGAAGTCTCAAAGCACCCACCTTGATCGATGCTTACATCAACCAAAACAGAACCCGGTTTCATATTTTGCACCATTTGTTCTGTCACCACACAAGGTGTTCGTCCTAAGGGAGCACGCAATGCCCCAATAACAACATCTGCTCTCATCAGTGCTTTTGCAAGAACTTTAGGTTGAATAACTGATGTATAAACCCTAGTTCCTATATCGTTTTGTAATCTTCTTAACTTCGAAAGAGAATTATCGAATACTTTAACCGATGCACCTAGTCCGATAGCAGATCGAGTTGCATTCTCCCCTACTGTTCCAGCACCAAGAACGACAACCTCTGTTGATTGTACACCGGCAACTCCACCGAGCATCAATCCTTTACCAGAACTGTATGAAGAAAGTAATTCGCCAGCAATCAATAAAGCAGTTGTACCTGCAATTTCACCCATCGTACGAACCACAGGAAAAACACCAGAATCATCTCGAATATAATCCCAAGCAACTGCTGTGATTTTCTTTTTCATCAACTTTTGGAGTGTCTCTTTCGGTTGAACAGAAATTTGCAAAGCTGAAATAAGCGTTTGATTTCCGGGCATCATTTCTACCTCTTCTTCAGAAGGTGGGGCAACTTTTACTATTAAATTACACGAGAATATTTCTTTTGTATCATAGCAAATTTCAGCTCCAGCTTCACTGTATTCGTTGTCTGTAAAATTTGCTCCCTCACCACTTTTCGTTTCTACTTTAACACGATGTCCATTTGCTACGAGCAAAGAAACAGCTTCAGGTGCTAAAGCAACACGACGTTCTTGAAATGATGTTTCTCTTGGGATACCGATATATAAATTACCTTTTTTCTGCGCAATTTCAAGCATATCTTCTTTCGGTAGAAGACTTCCTTGCTGCATCAAATGTTTTAATATATCCGGATCAGTAATCATATTTCAGGTATTAGATTCTGTTCTACGAATATACAAGGAAAATGTTTTAATTTGAAGGATTTTTCTTTATAAGTTCTCAAATCGTCTTTTCTACTGTTTAACAATTCTCAACGTTTTATTGTATTTATTAGAATGTATAACTACTAAATAAACACCTGATGGAAGATTGGTTAAGGAAACAGGTATCGAATAACTTCCTCTTTCAAATTCTTCATTTTTTATACTCTCTATAATCTCTCCTTGCTGACTAAACAATTGTATCGTAATTATATTTCTTTCTGCAACTTTTAAATCAATTTTAAAATCAGAAATAGTAGGATTAGGAAATAATAAGGCTGAAAAATCATGGGGCAACAGTATCCCATTACGATCATATTCGTCAACAATTTCAGGAACAGTATCTTCAAGAAATTCTTGATATTCAGTAGAAACACTTAGCATCCCCATCGTATAATAACCAACATCAGCAAAACATTCAATTTCAACGAATTGAACAGTAGAAGTGTCTTTTTTTACATCTTGAATAACGCTGTCTTCAGTTTTACCCTCTGAATAAATCGGAAAATTATTTAAACTTCTGGAATCTTGTGAAATGGGCTTTTCATTTAAAACTTCCTTATTTTCGTGTATAAGAACTTCAATGGCTTGTGTTTGGAAATTTTGAATAAGCTGTTCATCTTTTTCATTCGAACAACTCACAATAGACAATCCAAAAACGATGATTAAAGAAAATAACATCGCTCTATTCATTGTTTTTTTGTTACTCATTTGCCAAACATGAAATGCTTGATTGAGTTTTTCTGCTTGACTGTTTTGAATTCTCCCACAAGTATTTTTATCAATACTTTTAATTAATTCAATCTTAATCTCATCCAATGACTTTTTCGCGAAATTATGGACTGATTTTGAACATTTTGAACAAAAAGCACCCTTTTCGTTAGGCGTCATTTCATTCCAGTTCTCTGTGCAAATATTCTTGATTTGAAAACCTCTCATTTTTTATGTATTAAATTAAACTCTCGACTATAAGATTCATTTAATTCTCTTTTCCATAAAAAAGGATGGTTTTTATTTTTATTCCTCCAAATCGATTTCAAGAATACGTACCTCATCTTCGATTCTCATTCGAACCAAAACAGCATCTTCAGGCAAGACATTTTCAATTTTACTTGGCCATTCGATAAAGCAATAACTATCTGAATACAACATTTCTTCAATTCCAATATCAAAAGCTTCTTCTTCACTTTCAATTCTAAATAAATCGAAATGATAAATTCTTCCAAACATTTTACTTTCGTAAACATTCACCAGAGAATAAGTCGGAGAACCTTCTACTTCTACGATTCCCATTGCATGAAGCAACGCTGAAATAAAAGTTGTTTTACCTGTTCCCATTTCTGCATCAAAAGCAAAAATTTTATGTCCTTTTGTGATTTCAAGAAATTCTGTTGCAGCATTATGCAACGCATCCAAAGATTCTACTCTAATTTCCATTATTTAGGTGATAATTCGATAAACGGTATTAACAATTCTTCCAAAGATACCCCTCCGTGCTGAAAGGTGTCATTATAATAATTTACAAAGTGATTGTAATTGTTGGGGTAAACGAAGAAATCTTGGTCTCTCGCAAAAACATATTCTCCATTGATACTCGTTTTCGGCACAAATGCATCCTCAGGATTTTTCACTTTAAAAACATCTTTATCTTTGTAAGTCAGACTTCTTCCTGCTTTGTAACGTAAATTTGTATTCACACTTTTCTCACCAACAATTTTAATTGGATTCGACACCCTTACCGTTCCGTGATCGGTTGTGATGACTAATTTCTTTCCAGAAGCTGCTATTTTTTTTACAATGTCATGCAAAGGAGAATGGTCGAACCAAGAAACCGTCAAAGAACGATAAGCAGATTCATCACCCGCCAATTCTTTAATCACTTCCATTTCAGTTCGAGCATGAGAAAGCATATCTACAAAATTATAGACAATCACATTCAGCTGATTCGTCAATAATTGATTGAAATTATCTGCTAGTTTCTTTCCCGCCGTTAAATTTGTAATCTTATTGTAAGAAAACTTCACATCTCTATTCAGTCTTTTCAATTGCTCTGCCAACAATTCTTTTTCAAAAAGATTTTTCCCACCTTCATCGTTTTCCCCTTTCCAATATTGCGGATGTTTTTTGGCAATTTCAGAAGGCATTAACCCTGCAAAGAATGCATTTCTAGCATATTGAGTTGCTGTTGGTAAAATGGAATACACAATTTCTTCGTTTTCAATCGCGAAATATTTTGCAAAAATTGGTCGAATCATTTTCCATTGATCGTAACGCAAATTATCAATCACAACCACAAATACATCTTCACTCTCTAGTTTCGGATTGATTTTATTTTTAAATAAAGTGTGAATCATTTCTGGTGATTCATCTACTCCATTCAACCAATTCAAGTAATTATTCTCAATGAATTTTGAAAATTGTGTATTCGCCTCTTTCTTTTGCATTTCAAGAATTTCTTTCATTCCTGAATCTTCAATGTCGTTTAGTTTCAGTTCCCAATAGATGAGTTTTTCATACATTTCAAACCATTCTTCCGTATCCAAACGGCTATTCAACTGCATTCCCATTTCTCTAAATTCTTGCTGATAATTAGAATTCGTTTTTTGAGAAACCAATTTAGATTTATCTAAACTTTTTTTAATTGACAACAGAATTTGGTTGGGATTAACTGGTTTTATAAGGTAATCGGCAATGTTGCTACCGATAGCTTCCTCCATGATATATTCCTCTTCACTTTTTGTAATCATTACAACAGGAACGTGAGGTTTTGATTGCTTTATGCGTGTTAACGCTTCCAATCCCGTAATTCCGGGCATATTTTCATCTAAAAAGATAATATCAAAGTTTTCTTCATTGCTTTTTTCAACTGCAGAAGAACCGTTATTTACCGGAGTAACTTCATAGCCTTTCGCTTCTAAAAAGAGAATATGTGGCTTTAATAAGTCAATTTCATCGTCTGCCCAAAGAATTTTAATCTGCATGTGCGTTTATTTTTTTAATTTTGAAGAAAAAGAATACTTCAATATATAAAAGTATGCAATTGCAATCAAAAGTCAACATTAATAACAAAAAGAAAATATTTAACGACCCTGTCTATGGTTTTATTTCAATTCCGAAAGAAATAATTTTCGACATTATCGGTCACCCCTATTTTCAACGTTTGAGAAGAATCAGTCAATTGGGGTTAACTCATTTGGTTTATCCGGGTGCATTGCACACTCGTTTTCATCATGTTCTAGGAGCAATGCACCTGATGTCAAAAGCTGTTGCTACCATTCGCCGAAAGGGAAATGAAATTACAGACGCAGAAGAAGAAGCCGTTTTATTGGCGATTTTATTACACGATATCGGTCATGGTCCATTTAGTCATGCATTGGAGCACGACATTGCATCGGGAATAAGTCATGAAGAAATCTCTTTATTTTTCATGGAGAAATTGAGCAAAGAATTTGACGGAAAGTTAGATTTAGCCATTCAGATATTCAAAAACGATTATTCAAAAACATTTTTACACCAGTTAGTCTCCAGTCAGTTAGACATGGACAGAATGGATTATTTGAACAGAGACAGTTTTTACACAGGTGTTAATGAAGGGAAAATTGGAAGCGACCGAATCATTGAAATGATTGACATTAAGGACGGGAGTTTGGTGTTGGAAGAAAAAGGCATCTATTCGATAGAGAAATTTATCGTTTCTAGAAGATTGATGTATTGGCAAGTTTACATGCACAAAACCGTTGTTGCTGGAGAATACATGCTAATTCACATTCTTCGTAGAGCAAAACAATTGGTTCAACAAGGCCAAAAACTATTTGGCAGTCCTTCTTTATTATTTTTCATGGAGAACAATGTTTCGAGAGAAGATTTTCTTGAAAACCAGAGTGTTTTAGAATCTTTTGCACAATTGGATGACTTTGATATTCTCAGTGCTATAAAAGTTTGGCAACAGCACGACGACTTTGTTCTTTCAACACTATCGAAGAAATTGATTAATCGAGAATTGTTTAAGATAAAGGTTTCCAAAAGTCCATTTTCTGATGAAGAAGTTAATCGCGTCAAAGAAAAAATCCAAAAGGAATATTCATTAAGTGATAATGAAGTTTCTTACTTTGTTTACAGTGACATTCTTCGGAATAATGCCTACAACGAACACAAGGAAAACATTAATTTATTGATGAAAAACGGAGAAGTAATTGATTTAGCAGAAGCTTCTGACAATTTGAATATATCTGCATTGACGCAACCTGTAGAGAAATATTTCTTAAGTTTCCCTGCTTAGGAGATAAGGAATTAACTTTTAATTGCTAATTTCATCATACTTTAATAAAAAAACAAATGTTAACAAACCGTTTCATACTATCTTTTCTATTTTTTAGTCTTTTAACATTGACTAGTTGTAAAAAAGAGAAAAATAGTGATACTAATTATTCTTATCAAATATCTAAAGTTAAATCATCTTTCATTGCTAATAACAAATATATATTTGGGCAACATAAAGCTTCGACGATTAAATTAAAGAACTCAATAAGTAGCTTTAATTCCCAACCCATTATCACTTTTTTCAATTTCTCAAAAACAAATTGGGTCAGTAGTTATGGTTATTTCAATCAATCAAAGCCTATTTTTTACATGAATTTCAATAATTCTCCATTACCCCCTAATTTAGATCAAATTGATATCTCGAAGATGAATATTGAATACGTTGATTATTCTTCTTCTAATCCATCAGCAGGTATTATTAATAATCCAGTTCAATACCCTGTCTTATCTTACCAGGAGATAATAAACTTGCACCAAATAGGATCACCTGAAAACCTTACTTTAGGTTATCATGTTTTAGAGTTTTTATTATGGGGCGAAGATTTAAATGCATCTGGTCCAGGTGCTCGTTCGAATATTGATTTTTCAACTAGCGATGTGATTAAAAACCGTCGAAGAACTTTTTTAGTCTCTACTACTCAATTTTTATATTCCCAAGTTGTCACTGATAATTCTTGGGAAAAACAAATCGAAGATGAAATATTATTGATGGACGGGAAGGAATTCATCAAAAAAACATTCAATGGAATGATTGAATTTATTGAACAAGATTTTGCTGATCAAACACTTTTAACACCATATAATTCTCAAAATATCAACGATGAATTGAGTAAATTCTCTGACAACACAATCAACGACCTAAAAAACAAAAACTTAGCCATAAAATATTTCATCTATGGTAATGACTCAATTGAAGTTCAGAACGATTATGCACTTGCAGATCTTTTAGAAGAAGTTGATCACAATAAATCAACTATTTTACTCTCAGAAATTAACAATTGTACAAACATCATTAATTCTATTCAAGGAGATTTTGATGCAGCTTTAACCAATGGAGAAAGAGAGAAGCTCAAACAAATTTCAGATTCTCTTTATAGAATCTCTGCTATTTTAAAAGAATATTTGTCTGATTTAAACATTAACTAAAAAACGATTGCTACCCCAATTTTAGCATTCCAATTGAATAAATTTTCACGTTGGACATTGAAGTAAATATCCGAAAAACTGAAAAAATCTTCTGAATTGTTATTTAAATACTCTTCAGAAGGTCTTAAATACAAATTTAAGTAATAATTGAACCCCCCATATACGTGAATTAAATCGGTAATTGGAACATCTAAACTAAGCCCGTACATTAATGTTATCGCTTCAAAAGATTTCCAATTTTGATCGAGATAATATTTATCCGAAGGAGTCCAATTTTGATTCTCACTATTTGTTTCAGAGAATTCATTTATTGAATAATAGTGGCTAGTATTTCTTACTTTTGAAAGACTGTATCCTATTCCTATTTTATGAGAAATACCAGTCCCAACATGATTCATTTTAGGTGCAACCACAAACTGAGGGATAAAAGCAAAATAATTTAACTTAACCGGTTCTAATCTCAAACCTGTTTTTTGAACATAATTACCAAAAACGTCATCATAGAAAGAATTTGCATATGATTTATCACTTAGAACTTCAAATCTTCTGTTGGTAATTTCCACCCCAATCCCAAGTCTTTTTTTTACAATTCTATAGTATTCTATTGTTGCTCCAAAGTCAAACCAATCTTTTTTCTTTTTCATTTCACCTCTCACATTATAAAAAGCTTTCTCATTAAATGCTCCAGAAAATACGGGCACATTAAACATTCCTGTAATACCAATGTAATTTTTCCTTCCTAAATATCCTTTTTGTGAAAATGACACATAGCATATCAGGATAAAAAAAACAGTGATGAAAATTTTAATATTCATGTTCATTTAAATTTTTAGTATTCATTTAAAGAATAAAATAATCTGTTGACAAATGATTTTGCAAATAAAGGTTCACTGAATCTTTCATAATCTACACCTAACCATTCTCCTGTTTTAAGATCTACAACCATATTTACAAATTTAGATTGGTGAGATTTAATAAAAAAATCAGGAAGAATAATTGGTAAAGGAAGGCCAAATAATCCAAGAAAATGATATCCTTTTAACTTCGGTCTATAAATACCTTCTGTAAAAACAAAAGCCACAAAATCAGTGTTCAAATTCAATTTCCTCAATTCATTCAAAGCTAAAGGTGAAATTAATACATTTTCATATTCATTGACGTTGTACATTTGAGAAAATACTTCTTTCATTATGGATGACTCGTTATAATTAAGAGAAGTTGAGTCAAATTTTACCGAAACTTTACCCAGTGATTTGACTTCGTTTAAAGCTTTTGAATATTCTCCATACTTTTTCTTTGATTTCTTGTAATCAATTGTTCTGTTAGTTTTGTAATAATTCGATTGCAATAAAACTGTTACGCTTTTATCCTCAAGTCTACTTTTAGGTTTACCCACAGAATCTAATTCGTTTTTCAAGAAATCATTCTCTATTAAATCTGCAATCCCAAAAAGATAAAACTTAGTTGAATCAAAAACATCTTTTTTACTATTAAGTTGATCAAATTTATCGCTCCCTACAGTATTCTCTAATTTTTCTAGATGAATAGAGTATACTTCATTATATGAGTCTGGAGAAAATTTAGTCAAATCAAACGTTTTGTTTCCTTTTAAAACATTGATTAAATTACTCCACAAAACATTGTAATCATTCGAATTATATTTTTTATTTAAGTCATAGATAATTCTTAATGAAAGTGAAAGTATTCCATCTGAATTTAATTTTCTAAATACAAAGAAAAACTTAGAACTCTCTCCTTTCATTGTTTGAAAAGAAATATTAGGTCTCCTTTTAAATCCATCAGAATATTGTGCGGCACACCCAAGCCATGCATTCCCTTTTAACCAATCTGTTGAGACTGTTTTTGAATATTTTTCTTCTAATAGAAACACGTCATAAATTGCCATTTGAAATTCACTCGACAAAATGCACTGTCTTGCATGCTCAAATTGACATAACTTCACAACGTCTTCAAAGTTAGACTCAATCTCATGATTTATTTCTGAATTTTGTCTATTCTGAGCGACCCTAATCAACCTTTTTTTTCTTTCTTGAATTTCTTTTTCTTTCAGTATAAATCGAGATGAACTCTTAACTGTCTGTGGATCAATCCTGTCGAAAATATCAAAAAAAGAAGGCGGTATAAAATAATTATCGTCATTAAAATAATCAAAAGGAAAGGAGACTTGATCGAAAGGGAAATCTTCGTAAAGATATATGTCCATTGAGTACAACAAACCTTCCTTACGAAACCCTTTATCCAAGTACATTACTGCCGCAGCAGAGTCTATTTGAAAATTAATCTCTTTAGAAAAAGTAGTTAGGTAATCAATTTTTGAAGAAATCGTGGAGAGATCATCTACATCCATCAATAAACTATCCTGAATTTTTTGTTTGCTAATTACAATTTCTCTTGCTATGAAAAAAGCTAATTGTTCTGGATTCGTCAATTGAGCAACTAGACCTGTTGAAATAAAAAGATCATTCCCTGAAGAAATAGTGAAAACTTTATTCGACCTTATGAAACTTGACTTGAAGTCTTTGGAGAAGATATTGACAATTTTTTGCGAAAAAGATGAGACTGAATCGCCAAATACCAAAGCACCAGAGTTCACAACATTACTAAGTACTTTTTTAAAATTTGGTTTTTTCTCCATAAAATCCACTTTGGAGTTTATGTGAACTCGTTCCACAAAATAGGAAGACTCTGAAATAAAAGAGGGCATCTCTCCAGATGATTTCAGATAAAAGTCAGTTTCTTGACAAAATAAAAAGTTAGAAAAAAAGAATAGAAATAAGAATGAAAAAATCTTCATAGAATAACCCTTGTATTAGATACAAATGTAATAAAAATAACTTACTCTCTCTTTAATTTACCTGATTTCCAATCTTGCACTAATTTAGCCCAAGAGTAAGGATTTAAAAGATTATTTACAGGCAATTGACCGTTGGTGTAGATTTTGGTATTTGCCATAGAACGAGCTGTTCCATAACTTTAACTCGCATCTCCATCTAGGCGAGCTGCAACGAAAGCGAGATTTTCACCAGACAATTCACGCTGAGCTCTTCGAAGTGCATCTTCGTAAGGTTCCATTTCTACAAAAGCACGTGCAAAATCTTCACGAGAAGGCCAAGGATAAACATCTACAGAAGGTAAGTTGATCGTATCTGTTTCTATCATGTGAATGATCGAATATCTACTTCCAGAAAGAGAATCAGGGACGATATAGGAAGATGTCTTGTGACCATAAAAAGAAAACAAAATTGTATCCCCTGGTAAAACAACTAAGGAAAAGAATCCGTAATAATCCGCAATCACTCCTCTTATTTGTGTCTTATCAAAAATCGTAGTGTAAGGCATCGGTTCAAGATTTTCTTCACTAATCACAACACCTGAGAGTTGTATCAAGCTAGAGTCTAAATATTGAGTTTCCTGAGCAAAAGCAGCGGAATTTAGACATAAAAGAAGAAGAATGAATCCAATTTTCACAATTATTAAATTTAATAATGATTACAAGAATAAGCAATTTAATCATTTTTATCTTTTAATTATTGTTTTTTAACAATTATTTAGCAGCTCTTTCATCACTAAAAACTAAGCAGAGTCGAACTAATCTACCAATTCTTTTTTTCAAATTAAAACTTGCTTTCATCCAGTTTTTATTCTTATTTTTGCAAGAATTTATTTTTTACTTAATAAGTTCAATTATGTCTCTTTCAAACATCACTCAAATAAAAGAAGGTTTAACGTATGATGACGTTTTACTTGTACCAGCCTATTCTCAAGTACTACCAAAAGATGTTCAATTAAAAAGTAAGTTAACACGAAACATAACTGTTAACACACCTATACTTTCAGCAGCAATGGATACCGTTACTGAATCAAGCCTTGCAATTGCGATAGCTCAACAAGGTGGAATCGGTGTTATTCATAAGAATATGACTATCGAAGAACAAGCACTTGAGGTTCGGAAAGTAAAACGTTCGGAAAGTGGAATGATTTTAGATCCAATTACTTTGGATATTGATGCGAATGTTTCTGATGCTTTAACTTTAATGAGAGAAAATAAAATTGGTGGGATTCCCGTGATTGGTGAAGACCGTTCTTTGTTAGGAATTGTCACCAATCGCGATTTAAGGTTTGAAAAAAATCAACCTCGAGCTATTGTAGAAGTAATGACTTCTAAAAATATCATTACAACATCAGAAGATACAGATTTAACAACTGCAGAGCAAATTTTACAAGAATCTAAAATTGAGAAATTACCTGTTGTTGATAAGAACAACAAATTAATTGGGCTAATTACTTTTAGAGACATTATAAAAGTAAAACAACATCCTAATTCTTGCAAAGATAGTTACGGTCGTCTTAGAGTTGCAGCAGCTGTTGGTGTAACATTAGATACACTAGAACGTGTAGATGCGCTCGCAGAAGCTGGAGTAGATGCTATTGTCATTGACACAGCTCACGGTCATACCGAAGGTGTTGTTGTAAAACTGAAAGAAGTTAAAAATAGATACCCAGAATTAGATATCATTGTTGGAAACATAGCAACTGCAGAAGCTGCTAAATTCTTAGTTAATGCAGGTGCTGATGCTGTTAAAGTTGGTATTGGCCCGGGCTCAATTTGTACAACTCGAATAATCGCAGGTGTTGGTGTTCCACAATTAACAGCTATCAATGATGTTGCTAAAGCATTAGAAGGAACAGGGGTTCCTGTAATTGCAGATGGAGGAATAAGATACACAGGCGACATTGTCAAAGCGATTGCTGGTGGTGCAGATACTGTGATGGTCGGTTCAATGTTTGCTGGAGTCGAAGAATCGCCAGGAGAAACAATTATATATCAAGGAAGAAAATTTAAGACATACCGAGGAATGGGTTCTTTAGAAGCAATGCAAAAAGGCTCTAAAGACCGCTACTTCCAAGACACTGAAGACGATGTAAAAAAATTAGTTCCCGAAGGAATTTCAGGACGCGTTCCTTTCAAAGGAAATCTTCGTGAAGTGATGTACCAAATCATGGGAGGGCTTCGCTCTGGGATGGGATATTGTGGAACTTCAAACATTGAAAAATTAAAAGGCGCGAAATTTGTAAAAATAACAAGTGCAGGAATGCACGAAAGCCATCCTCATGACGTTACTATAACGCGTGAGGCACCAAATTATAGTATAAAATAATTTTATCACCTAATAATGACGAAATAAACTTTTATATTTGACACTTAAATAAAATGAACATGATGATTAAAAATATTTTCTTCCTAACTCTTTTCTTAATAATATCATTAACCTCATTTGGTCAGAGCGACCCTGTGGTTTTGTCAATTGATGGAAAAGAAATTACAAAGTCTGAATTCTTACAGATTTATTTAAAAAATAATAAGAATCCAAAATATGACAAAGAATCATTGGATGAGTACATTCAACTTTTCACTCGTTTTAAATTAAAAGTAGCTGAAGCTGAAGCCTTAGGTTATGATACAATGCCAAAATTAGTAACCGAATTAAACGGCTACAAAAAGCAGTTGGCAT
Organism: Bacteroidota bacterium; assembly: GCA_024280155.1. Classification (GTDB taxonomy): domain Bacteria; phylum Bacteroidota; class Bacteroidia; order Flavobacteriales_D; family Crocinitomicaceae; genus UBA4466. Next base: position 23,055 of record JAJRQQ010000044.1, on the reverse strand, counting down.
TACCTTATTTGATTGACTCTACCCAGAATGAAGAACTGGTTAAGCAAGCGTATTACCGAACAAAAAATGAAATTAGAGCTTCTCACATCCTAATTAAAGTTGCTCCCAAGGCGCTACCAAAAGACACGCTGATTGCATACAATAAAATAATGGCATTGAGAAAACGAATACTTGAGGGAGAAGAATTCAGTACAGTAGCAGCTGCTAAAAGTGGTGGTTCTGAAGACCCATCAGCAATTCAAAATAAAGGCGACTTAGGGTTCTTCACTGCTTTTCAAATGGTTTACCCTTTTGAAGACGGTGCTTACAACACTGAGGTTTGTGAAATCTCTATGCCTGTTCGAACTCGTTTTGGTTACCACATTATTAAAGTAACTGGTAAAAGAGAAGCGAGAGGGACAATTGAAACAGCTCATATTATGATTGCTTCTTCTGTCAAAGGAAGTGCTTCTAAAAAAGATCCTGCGAAAGCAGAAATTGATGAAATCTATCAAATGCTATTGGATGGCAAAAGTTTTGAAGAATTAGTTGCTAAATACTCTGATGATCCTTCAACAAAAAAGAAAGGTGGTATTTTGCCAGCTTTCGGTTCTGGGACGACAACACGAATGGTGCCTGAATTTGAGAATACAGCTTTTGCTCTGAAAAATGATGGAGATTTTAGTGAGCCGATTAAAACACAATATGGTTGGCACATTATTAAAAGAATAAAATGGTATCCAATTCCTTCTTTCGAAGCAATGAAAGCTGAATTAGAATCTAAAGTTGCCAAAGATGAGCGTTCTAAAACAACTCAAAATTCTTTTGTTGAGAAACTCAAAGTTGAATACAAGTTTAAAGATAAAAGTAAAAAAGGGTTGAAGTGGTTTAAAGAAAATTTAGATTCAACTTATTATAAAGGAAAATTTGACTTCACACAATTAACGACAGACAAACCAATTTTCATTCTAGACAAGGTTAGTTTTGGTCAAAAGAAATTTGTCGAATCTTTATCACTCAATTTTAGAACTTTTGCAACAGAAGATATCTCTGTAGCTATTGATAAAATATATGAAATCTGGGAAAAGAAAATGATTCTTGAATACGAAGAATCAAAATTACCTTCAAAATACCCAGCTTATAAAGCATTGATTACTGAATATCATGATGGTATTCTATTGTATGAAATCATGTCTGACAAGGTATGGAACAAAGCAATGATCGACACAACGGGACTGAAGACATTTTTCGAAAACAATCGAGGGAATTATGTTTGGGGCGAAAGAATAGATGCTCAAATCTACGAAGTGTATACATTAGAAGATGCAAATAATGCTTATAAACTTCTTCAAGTTGATACATTAACGGGAAATAGAGTTATTAAAATGATCAATGGAGAATCAAACTTAAAAATAAAACAACGAAAAGGTAAATTTGATATTAATAAGACAGCTTACTTAAACAATCAGGATTTTAAAGTTGGCTTAAACAAAGTATACGAAACGGAAGGTAAGTACTACATCATTGTAGTAAACAAAATTCTTCCTGCTGCTCAAAAAGAGTTTTCTGAATGTAAAGGTTCTGCCACTTCTGATTACCAAAATCATTTAGAAGAAGAATGGTTGGAAGAACTTTCAAAGAAACATACTGTAGTAATAAATAAAGAAGAACTTTATAAAATTGGTCAATAACACCTTAATATCATTTAAGAAACAGGCTGGCTTAATTGTCAGCCTGTTTTGTGTTTTCATATTGTCTTCTTGTTCTGAAAATACAAAAGTAATTGCAAGTGTAGATGATGTACCTCTTTATGAAGATGAAGTTTATTTAATCATGGGGCAGCAAGGGTATGATTTTAATGATAGTATTCTATACAAAGAAGTTGTAAATCGATGGTGCATTCATCAAGCATTTATTAATGAATTAGAATCACGCGATAATAATGCCTACAAAATCAATAAACTCAGAGCTCACTCATTCTTCGGTGACCTTTCTAAATTTGAAATAGAGCGTACTCACGTTGAGAAAGAATTGGATACTGTAATTAGTTCTGAAGAAATTCAAAACTATTACACGGAGAATAAAGATGAATTTATTTTACATGATTATATAGTAAAAGCGTTGTACCTTAAAATTCCGATTGAAGTTGATTTTAAAAAGGAGAGTATTAACCAATTCTACTTGTTAAAAAAAGATAAAGATATCGTCGAAATTGATGCTTTTGCTAAAAACTATGCTGAAAATTATTACTTTAACGATTCAACTTGGATTTTCTTCAACGAATTGGTTAAAGATGTTCCAATTACGAAATACAATGTTGACAATATTATTTTGAACCGATCAAAAACTTATTTTTCAGATAAACATTACACTTATTTTATTAATATAATTGACTTTAAACTAAAGAATGAAATTCCACCAATTGATTTCCTTCAAAATGACATTCGGAAAATAATTCTCACAAAAAGATTACTCAAAATTACAGCTAAAAACGAATCAGAATTGATTCAAAGAATAAAAACAAAACATGAAATTATTATTAAGCATTAGTATTTTACTTATCTCATTCACTTCTCTTTTTGCTCAAAATGACAAAACGATTGACAAAATTGTAGCACAAATTGGAGACAATATCGTATTAAAATCAGACATTCAAGCTCAAAAGCTACAAGCCATTCAAGCGGGTATTGAAATCTCACCCGACATTGACTGTCAAATACTAGAAGAATTGATGTATCAATTTTTACTTTTAAATCAAGCTCAATTAGACAGTATCATTATAAGTGATGCGCAGGTTGACGCAGAAATGGAAAGTAAACTAAGAGTCATTGAACAACAAATTGGTTCTCGACAAAAGTTGGAAGAATTTTACGGGAAATCCGTGACCCAAATTAAGCGTGAATTTAGACCAATTATTCGGGATCAATTATTGGCTAAAGAAATGGAACGTCAATTGACAAGTGAGCTAACTTTAACCCCAAGAGAGGTTGAAAATTTTTTCCGAACAATCCCAATGGACAGCGTCCCTTTGATAAATTCTCAATTGAGTTTCCAACAAATTGTAGCTTACCCTGCAGTAACAGGAGATGATAAACAACGAGCATTCGATCACTTAATCGAAATAAGAACAGACATCATTCAAAATGGCAAATCTTTTTCAACACAAGCAAGAATTCATTCAATGGATCCAGGAAGTGCAGCAAATGGTGGTGAAATTACAGCTACCCGAGGAATGATGGTTCCTGCATTTGAATCTACGTTATTTAAACTCGAACTTGGTGATGTCTCTGAGGTTTTTGAAACAACCTATGGTTATCACATCATTAAGTTAATTGATCGAAAAGGTGACAATTACACCGTTCAACATATTTTAATTATTCCAACTTTCGCGAATGACGCTTTGGAGAATGCTGCGTATCGAATGGACTCCTGTTACCAGCGTTTAAAAAGTGGTGAAATCACTTGGGATGAAGCAGTACTTCTATACTCGAATGATGAAATGACGAAACAAAATCGTGGGGTTATCACCAACCCAATTACAGGTGAACAAACTTGGGACATGGAAGATTTAAGTCAAGTCGATCAGCAAATATACTTGATTACGGATGCAATGGAAAAAGGGGACATCTCAGAACCGAACCTCTACACCAATTTTATGGAAAGGAAACAAGGTGTCCGAGTTGTACGATTAATGAATCGAACAGCACCACATCGCGCAAATCTTGAAGATGATTACGCATTAATTCAACGAGCTGCTGAGAATGATAAAAAAACAAGAATGATTCAAGAGTGGACGCAAGCAAAAATTAAGAATGCATACATTAAGATTGATGACGACTACAAAGATTGTCAATTTAAAAATGAATGGATTAAACAATAATCTGTATATTCACTCTTCAAAAAGACAAAATGACTGACAAAGAAGGAATCGATTTACTTGTTCAAAAGTACGGAGCACTTAAGACTGAAATACACAAAGTAATTGTAGGACAAGAAGATGTAGTTGACCAGGTCTTGATTTCAATTTTCTCTCGAGGTCATTGTTTATTAGTTGGTGTACCTGGTTTAGCCAAAACTTTATTAGTGAATACAATTTCAGAATGTTTAGGCCTAGGTTTCAATCGTGTTCAATTCACACCAGACTTAATGCCATCAGACATCATTGGTTCTGAAATTTTAGATGAAAACAAACATTTTAAGTTCTTAAAAGGACCTATTTTTTCAAATATAATTTTAGCCGATGAAATAAACAGAACTCCTCCTAAAACTCGAGCTGCTCTTTTAGAAGCGATGCAAGAGAAGAGAGTTACTGCTGCTGGAACAACCTATAAACTGCCAGAGCCATTTTTCGTTTTGGCAACTCAAAACCCAATTGAACAAGAAGGAACTTATCCTTTGCCAGAAGCTCAATTGGACCGTTTCATGTTCAACATTTGGGTAGACTATCCTACCTTTCAAGAAGAAATGGCGATTGTAAAATCAACAACTTCTGATAATAAGATAAAATTAAAAGAAATTATTTCTGCGGAAGAAATAATTCAATTTCAAGAAATTGTTCGAAGAATACCAGTAGCAGATAATGTTTTAGAATATGCTGTGAAATTAGTTGCAAAAACAAGAGCTGAAAATGAATTCTCGACAGACATCACAAAAGAATTTATAACATGGGGAGCAGGACCAAGAGCTTCTCAATATTTAATTGTTGGTGCCAAATGTCACGCTGCTTTACATGGTAAATATTCTCCAGACATTGAAGACGTTAAGGCAGTTGCTAAACCTATTCTACGACACCGATTGGTGAAAAATTACCGAGCTGAAGCAGAGGGTTATTCTATGGATAAGATTATAGAGAGCTTATTATAAGGGGGTGTAGTTTTAGACCTCAAAACATTTATCAAATTTATACTGGATTCAATTAAAAAAAGAATGGGAATCCAAACTGGCGTTTGAATCCCCATTACACTAATCAACCTAACCTACTACTACACGCCAAAGATAAAGTAGTTTCGTGGACTGACAATAAAAAAAAATGCCTTTTTAAATTCATAAAAAAAATAGCATCCTAAGAAACATCCTGATTCTGTTCGTCTCTATTACAACAACAAAAAGCGCTCAACTTATTGATTTTAAAAGAAACACAACTAAACCAGTTTAGTCATTCTAAAAAAAAATGAAAGATTACTGATAAAATTTTACAAAATAAGATTCCAAGAGTTATCTTTATATTAGATTAAAAAGAAAACAAATAATCATTAATTCTGTGCTATGAAAACAATTTTAATCGTTGATGACGAAGCAGACATAAGAGATATTCTTTCTTATAACCTAAGAAAAGAAGGGTTCACTGTCTTAACTGCAGAGAATGGTAAAGAAGGAATTAATATCGCAGAAACTATTCAACCGGATTTAATTCTCCTCGACGTAATGATGCCTGAAATGGATGGCATAGAAGTTTGTGAAATTTTGAAATCAAAACCTAAAACTCAAAACACCCTAATTTGTTTTCTCACTGCACGAAATGAAGATTACAGTCAACTAGCGGGATTTAATGCTGGGGGTGATGATTACGTTTCAAAACCAATAAAACCAAAATTATTAATCAGTCGTATTCACGCAATTTTGCGAAGAAGTCAACCTGTGAAATCAGAAACACAAGAGAATGAATTAATCATTGATCGAGACAAATACATTGTCATTAAAAATGGTAAAGAAATACATTTTCCTCGAAAAGAATTTGAACTATTGGACCTTCTCGCTTCTAAACCCGATTTTGTTTTTAGCCGTGAAACAATTCTCGAAACCGTTTGGGGTTCTGAAATTGTGGTTGGAGATCGTACAATTGATGTACATATTCGAAAATTACGTGAGAAAATCGGAAATGATTCAATCAAAACAGTGAAAGGAGTTGGGTATAAATTTGTAGAAGTGTAAAAAAAATAGACCCCTGAGCTCTGAGCTTGTCGAAGGGCGGCAGGCTCAGAGCTCATGAGTAGGTTTCCTTATTTTCTCTTCCCGTTCAATAAAAATGAGATTGAACCTGTAATAGTCATTCCTTGGTACATGGAAGAATAAATTTGACTCGTAGCATTGTAAGACTCGTACATTTTCAATCGTTTACTCATTAAAAGATTTTTTGCTTGTAAGCCAACTTTCCAATTTTTATTCGCACCGACTGTTTTTGAAACTTTCATATTCAAACTGTGAAATGATTGCTCATATACATCCGGTAAACCACCCACTCCAATAACGGCCAATTTCTTTCCTTGAACATTGTAACTTGCATTGAATGTTAAACCAAGTTTTGCATTCGAAAAATTAATAAAAGCATTTACAATATAAGGCGACTGACCGTACATTGGTAGATAATCACTAATCACCTCGCCTTCTCTAGCATTCATTTCTCTAATTTCTTTCTCTGTGTAATTGACGCCTCCCACATTCATATTTACTTTATTCATATCAATTTGAGAATAAACCAATGTGAGATTAGTTCCAACCACGAAGCGAATATTGTCGTTTTTTGCGAAACCAATTGCTTTCCTAAACTCAATTTCAGCACCATACAAATCTGCTACACCAGCATTGATTGGTTGAACTTCATTGGGTGCAGCAACATTTGCAATCACCTCTATTGGATCAATAAAGCGTTTGTAAAATGCACTCACAGAAATCAATTCTGTTCTTCCGTAGAAATATTCCCAACGTAAATCCATATTATGGATTGTGGTTTGTTTCAAATCAATATTCCCGTTGTAACGACGTCCTTGAATTGGATCGTAGATTTGAGAAATTGACTTTTCTTTGAAAGAAGGTCGAGCAACTGTTGAGGAGTAACCTGCACGTATATTCGTAAAGCTTTTTCTACGTGTACTGTCTCCTTTTTTCTCAATTTTATAGACCAAGTTAATTGAAGGAAGAACATTTACCTCATCCAAAACCACTTCATTTACATATTTGACATCACCCACATTATTCTGACCTGTGTAATGATTTACAGCTTTCTCAACTCGTACTCCATAAGTTGCTTTGAATCTTTTAGTCAATGGTAAATCATTCATACATAAGCACCTGTTACATTCTGAGATGCTTCAAAAGAATTGGCCAACTGACGTTCTCCTTGAACATAAGTCCCTTGATCTGTTGTTGTATTCCAAAGATTATCCGTTTGGAAGTACCAATTTGGATCGTCACTGTATCTGAAAGGGTTTTCAACATCAAAAATGAAATCATATACTTCATAATTTCGATGTTTGTATGTATTCAATGCGCCAAAAGAAATTTCACTTTTCAGTGAATCCCATTGATTTAATGTATAAGTAACATCAAATCGTCCACTCACATTAAACTCACTTAAATTTCGGTACATTCTACGGATTTCTGCACCAACACTTTGTGTTAGAGCATAACTTACACTACCATTTGGATCTGTAATTTCTTCCAAAACCGTAGAACGAATGTCTGGATCATCAATTCTCGAGTAAGTTGGGCTTAATTTCCAATCTACCTTCCATTTTCTTGCTTCACCAATAAAATGACGACCATTTATGTTTACATTAGAAACCGAACGTTGGGTGTAGGTTAAATTTTGTTTCACTAAAGTTGCAGGGTTACTTTCATCGTTCACTTGACGTAAGTCCGAAGCCGACGACATTCCATTCTGTGTATGAAATAACGTCAAAGAAACCTTTGATTGACCAAAACGAATCGACTGCCCCAATAAAGCTGTCCACAAAACATTGTTTTCAGCAACATCCCCCGTTGAAGTTCTATCTCTATACAATTCAGTTATGCTAGCATTCGGATCTTTTCTATACTCACTAAATTCTGCATCTTCATAAAAACGGTGTGTATTTCTATAATTCAACACGAAATTATAGCCATAATTTAAAGTCCCTTTATTCTTACGTTGCTTTGAGAATCTATCTCCTAATGAGAATGCGTAATTTTGATTCAAAAAGTTCGCTGCTTTTTCTGTAGCCATAACCTTCCCAAAAGAATTGGTTGCCCTCGTCAAACTTGCATCCCCCATTACTGGGTCAGAAAATTTTTGTGTTTTAGAAACTGGCATTGCTCTTGTTCCATCATCGAAACCTAGGAAATCTAACTTACCGCCTTGATATGAAATATAGTTCTTATTAAATGTTGCCTGTGTATTGTATCCTAAACCTGCTTTAAAATAAACTTTTCTTTCAGAAGGAAAATCAGTTGTTGTAATATCGACTAATCCACCAGTGAAATCTCCTGCAAGGTTTGGTGTAAATGTTTTATAAACTGTAATGTTATCAATAATTGTCGAAGGAAATATATCCATTTGAACAGAATTCCGATCAGGATCTAAACCTGGAATTTCCATTCCATTTAAAATTGTTTTAGAATATCGATCTCCAAGTCCACGAACATAGACACTTTTACCATCTTCAATGGATAAACCCGGCACCATTTGCACAGCTTCAACTGCTGAACTAGCACCAGAATTTTGAATTTGCTCTTTTGACATTCCGTCCGATGAACCTTTCGCTTCTCTTCTACGAACATCATCCGCCTCGATTGACTTTGCACCTTCTGTTTTAATATGTACAACCTGTATTACCGCTAATTGTTGTACGGCTTTATCTTTTTGCAACAAAACATGTAAGCTATTCTTCTGTCCGTCAATAATGGTAATTTTTCTCTTGATTGGGTTGTATCCATCCATCTTCATAGAAAAAATTAATATATACTCACCTGCGGGCAATTTAATCTGGTATTTTCCATCAAAATCAGTGTTGGCACCATTGTTAATTCCCTCGACTTTAACTCGAGCAAATGGGATTGGCTCATTATTTAAGCTATCCAATACAGTTCCATCAACTAATCCTTGAGCATGTATGAAAACTCCATTCGTTAAGACAATCAATAAGACGATAATTCTTTTTAACATTTCAATTCAATTTTATAAGAAACACCCACCGAATTATCGGCAGGTATTTCATTATTTTTAATTCTTGTTTTTTACATTTTCCCTTTCACTGACATCCAGGTCCATGAAAAAGTTGTAGCATCAACTGGTGTGATAGTAGTTTGAGAGTTTACTCGAATCGTTTCTGCTGTTGTTTGATCTGTAGCTGAAACTGGACAAGTATTAGATGTGTTATCTATTGACCCTGTATAAACAGTAACCGCAGTATATTCTCCGTTAATAACTAAAGTTGGAGATACATTGGTGTAATATGAGAATGCATCTTCTTTTACTGTTGAACAATCCGATTGAAAACTTGCTCTTATTTGTGCTGTTCCAAACTTCACATTCGTTACAGTTCCTTGCGCTTTCGATTTAAAATCTGTTCGCGCTGGTTGACCATTCGAATCATAACAATTACCATTTATCAATGTAAACATTCCCGTGATGTTCGTTATCCCTTCTGGCCCATCAATTTCTAATGCTTCATCAGATGACATCCCGTTTACTACGATGAAATTATCCACTGTACCTGAATAGTTCATGTCAATATCAAGTCCATCATCTCCTTGAAAACCAACGATTGCATTTGTAACATTTACTGTTCCTCCGAAGAATTCAATTCCATCGTCTAAATTTGCAACAACTTCGATGTTTGAAATGATTGTTCCTGTTCCAACACCACCAAGAGTTAAACCATTGATTTCGTTTCCTGCACCAATCAAGGCTCCACCATGACGAATCGAAACATAACTAAATATCCCAGAATTATCAGCTGCATCAGAACCTCCAAATGCTCCAAAAGCATCTGTAACTGGAATCCCTTCTATTTGAGAAAGAACATCTCCGTTCTGTGCTGAAATAGGTGCTTTACCTAAGATAATAACTCCACCCCATTTTCCATTGTCATTTTCGTCAAGATTTGTTCCTGAGAATTGACCTACTTGAATATTATCCAATACTGATGTAAAGATAATTGGTTGAGTTGCTGTTCCAACTGCATTAATTTTTCCTCCTTGAGCAATAATCAGTGCAGAAGCTAAAGTTCCTGTCCCTGTTCTCCCTTTTATAATTGTCCCAGCTTCTATTGTTAATGTAATTCCATTCCCAACAACGACTTTTCCTGATAACTCATATATCTTATCAGCTGTCCATGTTGTATTGGCTGTAATTGAACCTGAAACAACGATATTGTTATTCGCTGTTGTTGCATATTCACATGAACCATCGTCTTTCTCTGCACTATCACTGTAATTAACTGCTGAAGAATCTGTACAACCTTCCTTTTTACAAGAAACTGTACCTACCATCAAAGATGCTGCTAATACCGCTACACCTAATTTCATTTTGTTTACTTTTTTCATCTTTCTAAAAGTTTATTTTTTTATCTTTTTTGTTGGTACAAATCTCTGAACTTTCTACACGATTGATGTATTCTTACTTTTATGAATAGAATAAACTTATGTTACCCCTACGTTAAGAGTTCTCCTAATTGTGTCCTGCTTAAAAAAACTCATTTGATTTTCACACCTTATATGATTACAATTTCATAACATTAGTATAACATTGCGGGGGGTATTTCAACCTATCTTTGTTTCAAAGTAAAAAGCATGAAAAATAGTAACTACACAATATTAATTATAGATGACGAGGAAGATATTCTCGATTTCGTTTCATATAATTTAAAGAAAGAAGGATACAAAGTCTATACAGCTAAAAATGGTTTAGAAGGTGTTGAAATGACTAAAAACATCAGTCCTAACTTAGTTATTGTTGATTTAATGATGCCAGAAATGGATGGTATTGAAACCTGCCAAATTATTCGCAATGAACTAAACATTGTACAACCTTTGATTACTTTTCTATCTTCACGTTCGGAAGATTATTCGCAGATTGCAGGATTGAAAGCCGGTGCAGATGATTATATCTCAAAACCGATACGTCCTCGATTGTTAATCAACAAAGTAGAAGCATTGCTAAGAAGAATTGCGGTTGAAAAGGCACAAGAATCAAATATTGTTATCAATCGAGAAAAATATACGGTAAAGATACATGGAGAAGACACCATTCTCCCTAAAAAAGAATTCGAACTATTGGATTTGCTTTCTAGTAAACCAGGGAAAGTCTATACGCGTGACCAAATCATGAATTTAATTTGGGGGAATGAAACCATTGTAGGAGAAAGGACAATCGATGTTCATATACGTAAATTGAGAGAAAAGCTGGGGAATTCGTATATTCGCACTATAAAAGGTGTAGGATACACTTTTCAAGAAGCGTGAAGAATACAAAACCCATATATATCGTCCTCGGAGGAAGTGCATTAATAACTGTACTGTGCTATATTGTTTTTTTCTTTCTATACGTAAGCAATGAAATTGATGCCCTCATTGCCTTTACAATACCTTTTCTAATTGGATTATTTTCATTTATTATTTTCTTTGTTCTAATCAAATTTTTTATCGCTGAGAAATTAAAAATCCTATATCGTTCCATTCGAAAAGGAAAATTTCGACATGATTATGTTTCAAGTTATAGTATGACAGAAAATGTAATTGAGGTTGCAGAAAAAGAAACCAAAGAATGGGTAGAACAAAAAAGTAAAGAGATTTCTAAACTAAAAGAGCAAGAAGAATTTAGAAAAGAATTCTTAGGCAATCTTGCCCACGAATTAAAAACACCTGTATTCTCTATTCAAGGATACATTTTAACACTTTTAGATGGAGGATTAGAAGATGAAGAAATCAACCGTAAATTTCTAGAAAGAGCATCAAAGGCAACTGAAAGAATGACCCTTATCTTGGATGATTTAGACGACATTTCTAAAATGGAAGTCAACCAAATAAAGTTAGACATTTCTAATTTTGATATTACCGAGTTAGTGAAAGATGTCATTGAATCAATAGAAATAAAAGCGAAGAAGCGAAACATCCACCTTATTTTAGCCAAAAATTTTGATTCGGTATGGGTTGAAGCGGATAAAGGGAAAATCTCACAGGTTCTAACCAACCTCATCAATAATTCGATCAATTACGGCAAAGAAATGGAACAACATCTATACGTTTTTACTCCATGAATGACATCGTAACGGTTGAGGTTTCTGATGATGGTATTGGTATCGAAGAAAAAGATGTTGCACGTTTGTTTGAACGATTCTACCGTGTAGAAAAAAGTAGAAACCGAGTAAAAGGAGGTACTGGTCTCGGACTTGCAATCGTTAAACACATCATCGAAAAACACGGTCAAACCATAAATGTAAGAAGTACAATTGATGTGGGCTCTACCTTTACATTTAGTCTAGATAAAGGCAAAAAATAATTTTCAATTTCATTTGCTCAACCAGAAAAAAAACCATACTTTTGTTAGTAAGCACTAACAGTATAATATTATGAAGGGGAAATTAAACATATCAATCGGTTTTTTAGTAATGGGATTATTCATGTTGTATGGATTTTTATTAATTTACTTAAGAGATTTTGCACCTGATAAATTAGCATGGATAGAATCCTACTCGACAGGCAAGCATTTTGAATCTCGCCTTGCACATGTGCACGGGAATTTATTTGCTTTTTTAAATATTCTAATCGGTTTTCTATTGTTGCATTTTAGAAACGATTTGAAGAACACTTCCAAAATTTCTACACTCTCAATCATTGGTATTCTAATGCCTTTAGGTATTTTAGCAGAAATATACTTAGGTTTACCTCCGATTTTCGTTTTAATAGGAGCGATTGCAATGACCACTTCGGTAATTTGGTTAGGAATTGAATTTTACAGATTAAAAATAAACAAATAATGAAAATATTATATTTCACATTCAGCGCTTTAATCGTGTTATCATCATGTACTTCTGATAAGGAAGAAGAAGTTAAACATCAAACTGAGCAAGAAGCAATAACAGAAACAATATCCTTACCTCACGATATTGAACTCATCAATGGTGAAAAATGGAAAGTGGATGAAGGAATGATGATTATCGTTCAGCAGATTGCAAATGAGGTTCAATCTTTTCAAGGAAACACAATCGAAGAATACCAAACTTATTCAAAAACGCTTTCTAACCTCATCGATGAATTAACATCTAACTGCACCATGAAAGGTCAAGCGCATGATGAACTACACAAATGGTTGGTGCCTTTCATTGATTTAAGTAAAGATTTAAAAAAATCAACCGATATAGCAGAATTGACTAAAATCGATGGTGAGTTAAAATCGGAGATTGTCGTTTTTGGTGATTATTTTGAATAATTTTATATTGTATGGACAGGTTACGACCTGGCCATACAAATTTTCAGTCCTCATTTTTCGTTAAATCCAATCATTCTCGTATATTCGTTCAAAATACCCACGAATGATTGAAATTAAAGATTTAAGAAAAGAATTCGTCCTTTCAAAACAACAACGCAAAGAACTGAATACTACCGATTCTATTGCTACTGCAGTTGATGGAATTAGTTTAAACTGCCAACCTGGACGTGTTTTTTCACTATTAGGACCTAATGGTGCTGGAAAAACAACGACATTGAGAATGATTTCTACCATTTTCAAACCAACAAGTGGGGAAATTACAATCGCAGGAGTTGATGCAATTAAATACCCTCGAGAAGCACGAAAAAAAATCGGATTTCTAACAGGTTCTACAGGATTATACGCTCGATTGACGCCCAACGAATTAATTCAATACTTTGCAGACCTCTACAATGTTCCCAAAAAAGAATTTGAAGAACGCAAAGATTACCTCTATACTTTATTAGACATGCACGATTTCCAAGGGAAAAGAATTGGAAAACTTTCTACGGGGATGAAACAAAAAGTATCCATTTGTCGAACAATGATTCATGACCCTGAAGTTGTGGTTTTTGATGAACCTACCAGTGGTCTTGATGTCATTACCGCAGAAAATATCATCGAACTCATTCGCAGTTGTAAAAATGATGGAAAAACAGTGATTTTCTCCAGTCATATCATGAGCGAAGTTGATTTACTTTGTGATGATTTAGCGATTATTCACAAAGGTAAAATGCTTTACAATGGAGAAATGTCTTCGTTCAAAAAAGAAATGCAAAGCGATAATCTCACCGAAGAATTTATCCGTATTGTTAAATCTAATTCTGCCCAATCATGATATTTACCATTTTCAAAAAAGAACTAATCGACACATTGCGTGACAAACGAACATTAATGATGATGCTCGTAATACCAATTCTCATTTTCCCTGTTCTCCTGAATGTTTTTGGTGGAATATCTGCTTCGTTCAAAGAGAAAGCAGCGAATAAAGTCGTGAAAATTGGGTACATCGGAGAAAAAAATGGTTACCTCTATGAAAAATTAGAAAATCTTCCAGAACAATTAGGAAAAAAAGAAATCATTCTTTACAAAGATTCTACGGAGTTAAAAAAAGCCATCCAAATTGATACGTTGCAAATTGGTCTATTCGTTTCTCCAACTTTTGAAACTCATTTAAAGGAAAGAAAACCTGCACAAGTAATCGTATTTTTCAATGGAACAGAAGAAGGAATGCGAGAAAGAGCCGAGAGATATATTTCGGTTATCGAAGACATTGCTTTGCAAGAAAGATACATCGAAATGAATTTGAAAGTTTCAGAATTGACTCCAATTACTCCCAAGTATTCAAACGTTGCTTCAACCAAAGAGATGATTGGAAAATTGGCTGGGGGAATTCTTCCTTACATCTTCATTGCATTCGGATTTTTAGGTTGCATGTACCCTGCCATTGATTTATTTACTGGAGAAAAAGAAAGAGGAACAATTGAAACCTTACTTACAACTCCTGTTGCTCGTTGGCAAATTCTATTCGGAAAAATGGGAGTCGTTGTCCTTTCTGGTGTCTTTGCGGCTACAGCTGCATTGCTTGGATTATTTTTATCTATCGAAGTATTCAATATGGTTGAAGATGCTGCCTTATTGGACATCGTTCATGAAATTCTAAGTCCAAAATTCATTCTTTTACTCTTTAGTCTCTTGTTTCCACTCATCGTTTTCTTTGCGGGAATAATGATACCTGTTGCGATATATGCCAAAAGTTTCAAAGAAGCACAAAGCATTATCACTCCTATCAATTTAATCGTTGTTTTACCCGCAATGATTGGGTTCTTTCCTGGAATAAAATTAACTGCAATAACTGCTTCAATTCCCGTTGTAAACATTGTTCTTTCTACGAAAGAGTTGATTGCAGGAACATTGGATTACTCTCTACTTGGATTGAGTTATCTTGTCATGATTATCATTGCTGTGATTGCTGTTTTTGTTTCCTATAAGCAATTCGATAAAGAAACCAACATCATTGTGTAATGAGAAAAAAACTTATTTTCTTACTTTTGGTCTTGAGTACTTTTACAGGATACAGTCAACGATTGAGCACAACATTTTTAAACGATTATTCGCGTTGGCAATTCGATGGAGAATCTATACGTTCCGTTTTTATTGACGATTACAACCAGTGGACTTATAACGGCCTTCGTATTCAGTCTGTATTTAACAGTGACTTCAATCAATGGAGAATTGGAAACGACGTAACCATTCATACCGTATTCACGAATGATTTCGAAGAATGGATTATCAAAGGTTACGGAAAAAGTATTCGCATCGAAACAACATTTAATGACGATAGAGAACGCTGGACAGTTTCAGGAGATGTGGACGGAGTTATGCGAACGGTTTTTTCGAGAGAATTTGACCGATGGGAAATTGATGTTGATTTTGAAGAATTACCCAACGATTTACAATTTGCCAGCGTATTTATTGCTATACTAACATCTATTAATCATTAGCCCATTTTACTATCATGAAAAAATCACTTACACTTTTATTTATTTTAATTGGAATTACATCTTTTGCTCAATTGGGGCAAATCGTTAACGGAGGATTTGAAACTTGGATTAATGAACCTGTTTATGAGAATCCAGACATCTGGAAAACATCGAACGATTTAGAATTTTCTGGAAACGCATTATTAACTAAATCAACCGATGCAAATGACGGGAATTTTTCTGCCAGACTAAATTGTGCTGTCGTTAATGATCAAGATACAATAACGAGTTATGTTTATCACGGGTTTATTGACCCAAATGGTAATGGACCTCAAGGAGGCGTGTCTTATTCTGATAATTTTGAAGCATTTATGGGCGATTTTAAAGGTGATTTACAAGCAGGAGATACTTTAAACTTGTTGATGATTCGTTATTTGAATGGTAATGCTGTGGACTTCCAAATCAAACCTGTCCTTTATGGAACACAAACTACGTGGACAACAAGTGTTATTGCCGTTGGGAATCAAGCACAAGATTCATTATTCATCGGATTCATTTTAGGCGATCCTAATGGTGGTCTAAAACCACAACCTAGTTCATGGGCACAAATAGACAATATTAGATTATTATCAGGTGGAGTTGAACAAACGGCACTTCCTAACAATAGTTTTGAGAATTGGTCAGATAAAATGACGGAGAATCCTTACGCTTGGTACAGTATTAATTACATTTTAACAGGAACCAACAGTGAGAATGTCACAAAATCAACCGATGTAAATTCAGGAAGTTATGCTGCAAAACTTCAGACATTTGAAAGAGATGGCGATACAATTGTTGCTTATCTTTCTGTGGGAGCAATTGATGTTTACAATGGTGCTTTTGCTAATATCCCATACAATGCAACACCTACGACAGTTTCAGGTTCATACAAATACACGCAAGCCAATGGAGACAATGGAGAATTAAGCATCGTTTTCTATCAAGGCGGTTCAGCGATAGGATTTCATTCTGAAACATTCACTGCACAATCCACTTACACCAATTTTTCTGCTCCATTAACAATTGCAGGCACACCCGATTCTATTTTAATCCTTGTTCGTTCTGGTGAAAACCCAGGTTCTATACTTTTAATTGACGATTTGTCATTCTCTGGAGGAAATGTCAGCTTAGACGAGCTATTAACCATTGACTATGAAATGTATCCAAATCCAGCACAAGAAAATGTTTCTATTCGTTTACCTGAAGATGGAGAATTCAATGTTTCAATTACAAATGTAAATGGACAAGTATTGATAAACAGTCAACAACTTCAAGGTATCACAACCATTGATCTTCATCAATTAGATGCTGGAGTTTACTTCGTCAATGTTTACAATGAAGTTTCTCGAGAAACAAAACGATTGATTGTAAAATAAAATAAGATGCTAATTTGACTTTGAGTGAAAAAAATAAATGAAAAACAATCGTAAATAACTAACAATCAAATGTTTAAACCTTAACTTAATAACATTGTTCGCGCGGTAGCTTGGGCTCAATTAACCATCGATTATTTGAAATAATAAAAGAATGATGAATATAATCTGGTCTAAAAAAATTGATGAAATATTGAGTGAGGGTAATACTCTCGAATCTCTAGGTGTTAATAACTGGGCATTATCACGAAAGGATGCTATATATGCCTTAACTCAGTTTAAACAAATGGGAGTAGGCGTATTGGGTGGAGATGTATACCTTATGAAGGATGATATCTTTAAACCTAATTATGATAACTGGTTTTGTGAAAAGACAGATCTTGAAACAGATTCAGTGTTTGTTGAACGAAGTATTTCAATAGCTATTGATTTTATTAGAACGTATGTGAATAGAAATAAAGGGAGCGTTTGTTTTGCCATTGTTCCAACAATTGGTAATGCATAGAAAGTGTGACGCTTTCTCTACCACATTCTAAACCACCCAATTCGATGTAACGAAGATTAATTTCAAAAACTTTTGTTCTACTTAAACAGTATTAAGGGTTGATTCATATTCTGTTTTCGAGATAAATTCTCCCCGCTAACACACGAAGAATAAACTAAAAAGCTACCTAGCAAACATTTCGCGGGGTTTTGCTTTTTAAAACCAACATTCTAAAAAATGAAAAAGGAAATAAGGTCTTCTCTCGGTACTCATTTTGTTCACAAAAGCATAAAAACAAGAGCAATAAAGTTACTTTTGAAAAAATTAAGTATATTCACAATAATCTAGTAGAATCAGGTTTGGTTTTTAGACCAGAACATTATCTTTATAGCAGTGCTATTGATTATGCCGGAGAAAAAGGAACGATAGATGGAGTGGTTGTGGTTAAATAAAGTTTTTGGTGGGTGTCCAAGACCACGCGAAAGGTTCGCGCGGGAGCTTGGAAAAGCTTACTCAATATGTGTGCCCTAAGTGCTAATAAATACGATATTGAACTGAAAGAGTATTTTGAAAAAAAAGTAAGCGAAGGGAAAAACAAAATGCTCGTTCTTAATAATATCAGAAACAAACTTTTAGCAAGAGTATTTGCTGTTATTAATAGACAAGAACCATATGTAAACTTAAAAAAATATGCAGCTTAAAATTATGAGGAAATTATTTGTTTTTAACGATAGAATGCGGTAGCTTGGGAAAGATACAGAATTCAAAGAATATTTAAAGAAAAATATTAAACCATATGAATAAGATATTATGTCAATTTTTTTCAAGTGTTCATTTTTATTTCTAACTTTCTACTCATTTTTGAGTTGCACCAATTCATCGTTCTCAGAAGTGAATATGTCAACAGAGTCTGACGACCTTGAAGGTTGTTTGAAATCTTTGGTGTCTGACTCTTTGGTACTTGAGACTAAGCTAAGAAATGACACATTATTTTTGTCCATATCAAGTTTACCCGATTTCCGGACTAATGAAGAGTATAATCGAATACTTATGGCTTATACATATTATGAAAGTCAACAATTAGCTTTAGCAAGTGATGTCACTAATACCTTTATTTCGATTCGTCATTCTTATAATGATTTATTTTATACAGGAGTTTATAATCAAAAGAATGCTAGAGCATTATTAGCTGACTTTAATAATGAAACCTATCTTTCTATTACTAAACTTTTATTATCATCCGTTGATGATAGACAGTTTGCTTATTACAATTTGAGTATGAATGAAGCAAAATCTCTTTTTCCAAAAGTAAAAATGTCTGAGAATTTATATTCTCTTTTAAGTAAATATTCATTTAAAGATGATGAAAAAATTTATACTAAAGAAGAGTCGGCTCTTTTAGAGCTAGAACTAAAATTGTTTTATTGGGTAAGCCAATTTCCGTTTGGAGAACTATCCTTTGACCGTTATATTTTGCACGATGCCTTTTTTTTTCTTAAAATCAAAGATTATAAAAATTGGGATCAAAAAAATGTAACTGATGAGTACGAAAAGATTTTATCTTTATATAATTAGTTTATTTTTATTGTTGAGAAATAGTTGGGGGTCTATTTTCCAAATATAAATAATGCCGAAAATTGGTGTAAATAACATTATTAGAACAGTCCCCCGCTACCGAGCGAAGAATAAACTAAAAAGCTACCTCGCGAACCTTTCGCGGGGTTTTGCGTCTTCTCTCGGTACTCATTTTGTTCACAAAAGCATAAAAACAAGGGCAGTGCAAAGTTCCTCCTAAAGTCGTCTCCCTTGTTTTTAGCGTTCCCTGCACTACCGTTTGGCCTTCAAAGCTTAGTCGCTTTTTCTTCACACCGCTTTAAAAGCCGTGTTCCACTTCACTTGTTTTGCTCACTACACTCCGTGCCTCTTTCAGTCGCAACTATTTTACTTGCAAACCCTTGTGTCGTTGCTTCGACTGGCTCAGCAACCGACACAGCCGTTTTTGCAAGTACCGTTGCATAATGTTTTGCTCACCAAGCTGCCGCATTCTACCCTAAAAAACATATAATATTACAAGTACGGAGCTGGAAAAGAAAAATTATACAAAACTTGAGATGCAAGACAATAATCTTTTTCAAAACATTAATCATTTATTATTGCAGAAACATTATATGTGCACTCCTTATTGGAAACAGCAAATTATCAAATAAACATCTGCATTTCAAAATACCCGGGTGGCGGAATTGGTAGACGCGCACGCTTGAGGGGCGTGTGTCTTAGGACGTGGGAGTTCGACTCTCCTCCCGGGTACAATTAACCACTGATAGTCTATTGATTATCAGTGGTTTTTTTATCCCTTTCACGAACTAATTCTTCTGTATTCTTTCCATGAACTGTAACCATTTTATTATTCACTCCTCCAGATTGTTCATGACTGGGATGCCATTTCCATAAAAAAACCACCTGCAAAGAAATCTTTATTCCAAAATTGAGAAAAAAGGAAATCTTCTAAATAGAATCAATAAAATATTTTTTAATATGCGTGCATAGTATATTTTTTATTCGTATATTGTCATTCAGAAAATAACAAAACAATTATACAATGTCAGAGAACACAAAAAAACCAATGAAAGGTGGTGAATTCATCATCAGAGATACAGCACCATCAGAGATATTTATTCCAGAAAAATGGTCAGAAGAGCAACGAATGATAGCAGACATGTGCGAAGATTTCATCAAAGCAGAAATTCTCCCAAACATTGAAGAAATTGATGCAATGGAGGAGGGATTAATGCCTTCGTTGATTGACAAAGCAGGTGAATTAGGTCTAGTTGGAATGTCTGTCCCTGAAGAATTGGGTGGAATGGGTGTTGATTTTAATACAAGTATGTTGGTGACTGAAAAGTTAGGTCACGGCTACTCGTTCTCTGTTGCTTTTTCTGCACATACAGGAATTGGCACCTTACCTCTCCTCTATTATGGAACAGAGGAACAAAAGAAAAAATACATTCCAAAATTAGCTTCAGGAGAATGGAAAGCAGCTTATTGCCTAACAGAACCAGGAGCGGGATCTGATGCAAATTCAGGAAAAACAAAAGCAGTACTTTCAGAAGACGGAAAACATTATATCCTCAACGGTCAAAAGATGTGGATTACCAATGCTGGATTTGCTAATTTCTTTACTGTTTTCGCTAAAATCGATGATGACAAAAAACTTTCAGCATTCATAGTGGAAGCGGATATCGAGGGAGTGACTTTGAATCCAGAAGAGAAAAAAATGGGGATAAAAGGTTCTTCAACACGTCAAGTATTCTTTAATAATGTAAAAGTTCCTGTTGAGAATTTGCTTTCTGAACGTGAAAATGGTTTTAAAATCGCCTTGAACATTTTAAATATAGGTCGAATTAAATTAGGGGCTGCTGTAGTTGGTGCATCAAAAGCAACAATCACTCAATCTGTCACCTATGCAAATGAAAGAGAACAATTCGGTCGTGCGATTTCAAAATATGGCGCTATTCGCTATAAATTAGCGGAACAAGCCATTCAAACATTTGTTGTTGAGTCTGCCATCTATCGTGCTGGACACAATATAGATGATGCAATTGCTGGATATATTGCCGATGGAATGGAGAAAAGTCAAGCTACGCTGAAAGGAATTGAATTATTCGCACCAGAATGTGCCATTCTTAAAGTCGCGGGTTCAGAAACTTTAGACTATGCAGTCGATGAGGCGGTGCAAATATTTGGAGGAATGGGTTACTCGGCAGAATCTTCTGTTGAAAGAGCTTATCGTGATGCTAGAATCAACCGAATATTTGAAGGAACAAATGAAATCAATCGCTTGTTAATTGTCGATATGGTTCTACGTAGAGCTATGAAAGGTGAATTGGATTTAATGGGTCCTGCTATGGCTGTTGCGAGTGAATTAATGAGTATTCCAGATTTTGCAGATAAACCAACTTCTGTTTTAGGCAATGAAGAATTGTACCTCAAAGGATTCAAGAAGACAATCTTGATGATTGCCGGTTCTGCTGTTCAAAAGTTGATGCAAACAATGTCCAAAGAACAGGAAATATTAATGAATATTGCTGATATTTCAATATGGACTTACCTTGCAGAATCTGCATTGTTGAGAGTTCAACATATTATCGAAATGAGAGGCGAAGAAAACTGCCAAGAAGAAATTGCAATGGTGAAAACATATTTCTATGATGTCGCTGATAAAATTAATAAAGCAGGAAAAGATGCATTGAATTCATTTACAGAAGGTGATGAATTGAGAATGATGTTAATGGGACTGAAACGTTTTACAAAAACAGAACCTTTCAATCCTAAAGCTGCTCGTCAATTAATTGCAACTAAAATTATTGATAAGAATAAATATTGCTGGTAGGAATAAGAGTTAAAGCATAAAAATAAAATAAGTACGGACAGGTAGTAGCTACCTGTCCGTACTTATTTTATAGAATCTATTTCTTCAATGTAATCCCATCACATTCAAATCCCATTTCAAATTTAGGCTCAGTGATTTCAGCGATTTCATCTTCACTTTTCCCTGCATCTTCTGCAAAATGTTGCAATAAATCAACAGAGATCGTATCCCAATGTGCGAAACCATGTAAATATGCCTCTGTTCCAACTTCAGTTGCTGGTGGAATCGTAAAGTGGTCTTTGAAACGAACCATAAATGTTTCTCCATCTCCTTTGTCAATATTCACCCAACATCCCGCTTTTGAACAAACTTCTACGAGTGGAGATTCAAAAGTAAACTCATTTGCATCTGGGTTCTCATTGAAGGCTTTTAACATTTCTTCAACTGAAATTGCCTCTTCAGGATTTACTTTAAATTCTCCGTAGCTTTCTCCAAGCTCGATTTTTTGTTCTGTTTCAATTACCTTTTCTTCGGTAACTTCTTTGTTTTCTGTAGCACATGAACTCACTAGTAGTGTAGCGCCAATCAATAATCCATAAATCTTCATGATAAGTATACTATTTGGTTAATTATAGTACAAATATCGCTGTTTAATTATCAAGAATGAAATTATTTTAAAAAAGTATTGATTCGAATAAGAAGAATCCAAAATAGAATACAGATCAATCTATTCGTTTCAAAAAAACGAGCCCCTTGAAATCATTGGAATAGAAAATGAAAAAGTAGTGCTACTTCACCACACATGTCATCACTTGCAATAATTCATCCTCGTGAGAGATGCGAATGAAATAGACTCCTGTCGGTAGCTTATTAAGATCTAATTTAACTTGTGATGAATCTTGCTCTATTGCTTTCACCTCATAACTTCTACCCATATTATCGAAGATTGAAATTGTAGCATTCTCAATATTTACTCCTTCAACAAAAACATAGTTAGAGGTTGGATTAGGATGTAATGAATAGATCTCATTCTCCGTTAAAGTAGTAATCCCTGCGTTTGGATTGTATCTCACTGTGTATTGAAATTTATACGTTTCTGTAGT
>JAJRQQ010000043.1 GCA_024280155.1 Bacteroidota bacterium | reverse complement strand
ACTTCTTTTAAAAATAATCCCGAAGAAAAAGATTCCGATTAATGGACCATACGTAAAACCAGCAAACTTCATCAACAAACCAATGGCAGATTCGTTCGTGAATTTTTTCAATAGAATCACTGTCAGAATAATGACAAATGACATCATAACATGAACAATTTTACGTGTATTTTCACCTACTTTTTTATCACTCTCTTTATCGTTAACACTTAAAAAATCAACAGAGAATGAAGTTGTCAGTGAAGTTAACGCAGAATCAGCACTAGAATACGCTGCGGCAATCAGTCCTAACAGAAATAAAATACCGATAATTGGCCCTGCGGTATCACTCATTGCAACACTTGAAAACAATAAATCTGAACTTTCTACTGAAATATTATTCTCTGCTGCATACATATATAATAAAGCACCTAAACTTAAGAAAACAAGATTTACTACGACCAAAATAAATGCCATTGAAATCATATTCTTTTGTGCTTCTCGTGTATTCTTACAGCTGAGATTTTTCTGCATCATATCTTGGTCAAGTCCCGTCATTCCAATGGTAATAAAAATCCCACCTAAAAAGTGCTTCAAGAAATGGTTGCTACTATTAATGTCGTCAAAAAAGAAAATTTTAGAATATCCACTGTTCGAAACTGCTTCGATGACACCATTATTTGATGATAAATCTAATGCATCACTAATAAACCAAACGGTTAATAAAACAGATGCAAGCATAAAAGCTGTTTGTAAAGTATCCGTCCAAATGATGGTTTTAATTCCACCTCGATTGGTATAGAGCCAAATTAGCAAGACAGAAATAACAACAGTAAATTCAAAAGGTATCCCCCATTCTTCAAAAAGAATAGACTGCAATACATTTGCAACCAATAATAACCGAACCGAAGCACCAATAATTCTAGAAACTAAAAAGAAAGAAGCACCTGTTTTGTATGACCAGTAGCCAAAACGTTGTTTCAAATATTCATAAATTGACGTAACATTGAGTTTGTAATACAAAGGAATCAATACATAAGCCACGATAAAATAACCAACTAAATACCCCAGAACAGCTTGCATGTAGCTAAATTGATTCGCTTCATTTCCCACCCAACCAGGAATAGATATAAAAGTAACTCCACTCAACGAAGCACCAATCATCCCAAAGGAAACGATGTACCAAGGAGATTTTCTTTCCCCCAAGAAGAAACTGTCGTTATTTGCTTTTCTTGACGTGAAATAAGAAATCGCAATTAATACGATAAAATAAAGCACAAGAACTGTTACAATTAAAGTTGGCGTCATCAGTAAACGATTTATGTATTCATTTCTTTTTCGAAGAATTGCCAAAGTGAATCTTCAGGCACAGGAGCAGTTACTTCAATATTTTCTTTTGTAGTTGGATGTGTGAAACTCAATTTTCTTGCATGTAAATGAATCGATGCATCTTTATTTGAACGTTTCGCACCATATTTAACATCTCCTTTGATAATACAACCAATTGTTCCTAGTTGACAACGAATTTGATGATGTCTCCCTGTTTCCAATTCTATTTCTAACAAATGATATTTGTCTGAAGAGATTAATAACCGATAAGAAAGAATGGCTTTTTTACTTCCGTTTGTTTCTGTTTCAGATGCGTAGGATTTATTTTGTTTTTCATTCTTTTTTAAGAAATGTACCAACCTACCATTGTTCTGGGCAGGTTTCGTTTCCACAACTGCCCAATAGGTTTTTTTGGTTGTTTTCTCACGGAATTGTTCATTCAACCGAGTTAACGCTTTACTTGTTCGAGCAAAAACCAATGCTCCACTTGTTGGTCGATCTAATCGATGTACAACTCCACAAAAAACATTGCCGGGTTTATTGAATTCTTTTTTAAGAAAAGATTTCACTATATCCACGAGAGGTACATCACCAGTCTTATCTCCCTGAACGATGTCAGAAGATTTTTTATTGACAACAACTGTATGATTATCCAGATGAAGAATACTCAATGGTGATTTTTTACTCATGTAAATAATGATTCGAGGATTGTTTTAATACTGTTCACTTTTATTCGGGAAATCACCTGATTTTACATCTTCAATGTAATTCCCAAAAGCTCCTAACATTTCTTGATAGAGGTTGTGATATTTTCTTAAAAAACGTGGATTAAATTCATTGTTGATTCCGAGCATATCGTGTACAACCAAAACTTGTCCATCAACACCACCACCAGCACCAATACCGATGATAGGAATTCTTATTTCTTTCGCAACTCGAGTAGCCAAGTCTGCAGGGATTTTTTCAAGAACAATAGCAAAACAGCCAGCTGCTTCTAGTGCTTTTGCGTCAGCGATTAAACGTTCAGCCTCTTCTTCTTCTTTTGCTCGAACCACATAAGTTCCAAATTTATAAATGGACTGAGGTGTCAGTCCCAAATGCCCCATCACTGGAATTCCTGCAGTTAATATACGATTGATAGATTCAATAATTTCTTGTCCACCTTCCATTTTCACTGCATGACCACCCGATTCTTTCATGATTCGAATAGCACTCGACAAAGCTTCTTTCGAATTTCCTTGGTAGGAACCAAAAGGCATATCCACAACAACCAAAGCTCTTTGGACAGCACGAACAACAGAAGCCGCATGATAAATCATTTGATCTAATGTAATGGGCAAAGTTGTTTCATGTCCTGCCATAACATTTGAAGCAGAGTCACCAACAAGAATTACATCAATTCCAGCAGTGTCAATTATTTTAGCCATAGAAAAATCATAGCCTGTTAACATACTTATTTTCTCCCCTTCTTCTTTCATTGTTTGAAGAACGTGTGTAGTAACTTTTTTTACGTCTTTATGCACTGACATATATATGTGTTTTTTTGTCAAATTTAATGAAAAGCAAATCAATCGAGCTCAATTGGAATCGAAATATTTCAAGAAATGAATAAAAAATGTATAAATTTGTAAAAAAAACTTGCGAATGGATTCTTATTCCAGAAAAAATTCGTAATATTGCACCCCGTTTTAAGCGGAGAATTTAGAAATTAAGCGACATGGATATTATTAAAGAAATTGAAAACGAGTTAATTGGAGCAAACGAACTTCCATCATTTAAGAGTGGAGATACGATTGTTGTTTCATACAAAATTAAAGAGGGTAACAAAGAGCGTATCCAGCAGTTTCAAGGAGTTGTATTACAACGACGAGGTGAAGCAACTGGAACTTTTACTGTTCGTAAAATGTCTGGAAATGTAGGAGTTGAACGTATCTTCCCTATTTCTTCTCCATTCATTGATGGAATCAAAGTAACGAAGAAAGGTCACGTTCGTCGTGCACGTATCTTTTACTTTAGAGAAAGAACAGGTAAGTCTGCTCGTATTAAAGAAAAAAGATCTTTCGCTTAATCAAACAAGCGATTTTAAAATACCGAAAGCCTTTTCAACATTTATTGTTTTGAAAAGGCTTTTTTTGTATCTTACTGTTTTAAACAAAACTTTTGGCAAAAAAAATCAAAAACAAAAACAACCGGAAAATCTTTGCATATATTGTATTGATTTTCATTTCTATTCCGAGCGTCTATTTTTTATACAAAAAATTACAACCATATCACGCTCCTCAAAAGTTCATTCCTTTACCTGAAAGTTTCAAAAGCTATGGAATTGACGTTTCTCACCATCAAAATAAAATTAATTGGGACCTTGTTTTACAATCTCCAGATACATTAATTTCTTTTATTTATTGTAAAGCCACAGAAGGAGAAACACATATTGATCGTCAATGGGAGAATAATCGTACAGCACTTTTGTCTCGAAAAAAAGTACATGGTGCATATCATTTTTTCTTACCTACCGTTTCTCCCTCCAATCAAGCCAAGCATTTTTTAACCCATTATTCTGTCCATCCAGATGATTTACCACCGGTTTTGGATGCCGAAGTGACTGGCGAAGATCATTCGAGACTTATTGAAGGAATGAAGGGATGGTTGCTCATTGTAGAAAAGCAAACAGGTAGAAGACCAATTATTTACACTTCTTTTATTTTGTATCGCGACCTTTTGAAGAAGAACTTTCCTAATTATAAATTCTGGGTAGCCAATTATAGCAAAAAAGAATACCGTTTTAAAGATGATCAAATCCTTTATTGGCAATACAGTGATAACGGTAGAATACCAGGAATTGAAGGAGAAGTTGACTTGAACTTTTCGAAAATTTCTTTCTAAAAAGAATAGGATCGAAGCGAAGCGAATTAAGGATTCAAGAAATCTGTTTCCCCAGCCTTCATTTTAATGTATGAACGGCTTAAGTATGCTAATAATACACGCATAGCATCGAAAGACTCTTCAGAAGCTGGACTAATTTCTTTTTTCTGAAGTCGAAGTAGTAACTTCATATACATTGCATGAAAAACTATTTCAACTTCGTTTTTATCTTTTAAATTTGATTTTGCCTTAAATTCTTCAATATGTGGCAATGCTGTTTCAACAATTGTTTTGTATTTCGTGTTTTCTTTAAAATTCAGCAGCGAAGAATGCAAATAAGAAAGTTCAACAACAATTTCTTGCGTAGACATTAAATGCCCGGTCTTCTCTATATGTTGGCTTTTCATTCGAGCAATCAAGTCGGTATACCATTTCTCGTACTGAGGAATAAAAGATGTATCGGGTAATTGAGGTTTAACAACGTTGTTAATGATTACATCTAAATCAAACTGACAAGCCCGAATAAGATCCTCAATCTGATACATATATAAAACGTACTCAGCAATATTTGTTTTTTGTTTCTGTTCTGCAACTAGCATGTCCTATTCTTCTTTACCTGATTCAATTTCGTTGTCCAACTCAACCTGTTTCTTGTTCAAGTACGCAATAAATTCCTCAGTAACATCTAATGAATTATTGATGTAGGTAATTTGAGCTCCTTTTGTGTACGAGAATAATATTTGAATACCTTTATCTTCACAATATTCTTTCCCAAAAGTATCAATTCTATTGCCAATGATATTGAGAATATTATACGTTTCTTCTTCTAGCTTTCCACCTGTGGATTGCTGATATTGCATCAAAACATTTTGTTTTTGTTGAATTTTTTGCTGAATCATTGCGATGTCATTCTGACTTAACAAACCTTGTTGCGCTTTCGCATCATTCACTTGAATATAATTTTCTAAATCTCGTTGCCTTCTCGCCAATTCATTCTGAAAAGCTGTTCCTTTAATTACCATAATAGAATCTTGCTCTCTATAATAATTATATTGCATTTTTAGAGAATCTTGGTAATAATAAGCAATAACGATGTTTGAACCGTTTCCTGAAACATTAATATTTTCAATAATCTCTACAGGGTGTTCTGTATTCCCTTCCTTATTTTCACCACATGCCGTCAACATTGTTAACCCTACGATTGCTATTCCTAATTTCATCATCATCATTTTTTTCTATTTTTATTTACAAAAGCCTCTTGCCATTCTTTTCTCATTTCAACGAAGCGCTTGAGCGTGTTCGATAGTAATTGTTTCGTCACCATATTCTCAACTTCATCTAGTGAGTCCACATCTAATTCTCCAATTTTAAATGTTTGCTCATATTGGTCTAACTCAATTTCAACAATATACTTTTCATTGTATTGAAAAATTTGAATTTTATACAATTCATGCGGTATATCTCTGAGTACTCTCATAATTTTTAACAAAAATAACAGAATTGCGGTCAAAGTTCACTTTTTTGCATAAAAAAAACGCCAATGGAGAAAGGCGTTTTTATTTTCTAGTTATAGGAGTTATGCAATTAATAATTCATCGTCTTTAGTTTCTTTGAATACGAATGGTACTTTTACCATATAAGCGTAATCTTGTCCAACTTCGTACATATCTTCATCTTCTTTGCTATACAGCCACTCTACGTGAACGTCCCCCCCTTTTTCACGCAGTTCATTCAACTTGTAGAGTAAGAATAAAATTCGCTTTGAAGATGTAATATTAAAATATTCTAAGTCTATAGAGAAAGAAGTTTCTGTATTTGGGTTAGAAACATAAGACTCAAACCAATCCAACACAGGCATCCAAAAAGTATCTGCATCTTCTGGTATTGCGCGCCCTTTCATCACCATTTCTCCTGTTAAAGGATTGAAATTGATCAACGGGGTATGTGGTGTCGATTTGAAATATAGTCCTTTCATAATTGTCTCTATTGCTACTGCAATTTCGTAAAAAAAAATGAACTTTCCACAACTATTCTACCAACAAAGATTAATCAAAGACGAATGCGTGTTTTTACGTGCTAAACCCAAATAATCAGTCAGAGTGGCATTTTAATCAATGAAACACCCTGAATTTTCAACGAGAGAGAATATTGGTTTTTCAATAAATTTCAGAATTAAAACCTTTTCATCTTCAAAAGCACCCTTTATAATATCCTGATGATGAAAACCATAACTTCCAATGATAGTTAATTCTATACTTGAATTATGAAGGTAATGTGCCGTGATAAAACGTTGAATATTTAACTCATGAAATTGGCGGAAAATATTTTTATCATTCCTCAACTGTTTCGAAATATCTGAGACTTGAAATTTCTGTGACAAATCGATTTCTGTGAGTTTATACTTTTCAAGAATTTCAATTTGTTTTAAATTCAATAACTTGTCATGAAAAGCTTTCAAAATAAGTTTACCAAAATAATAACCACTTCCTTCGTCTCCTACTCGATGACCTTTCCCTCCAATTACATTTAAAATTCGTTCATTTCTCCATTCAAACAAAACAGAGCCAGTACCAAGTATGGCAACACTACCCTTCTTCTGAGCTCTTGAAGAATATGCCGCAGCGTGTAAATCTGACTGAATTTTAATAGATTTAAAACCTAAGAGATTAAATAAATTCGCCAACTGTTGACACTTCTCGGGTTCAAGGCAACCTGCGCCAAAGAAATAAATTGAAGTATTCTCTTTTCCCTCAAATTCTTCCCAAAACAATCTAATTCTTTTAAAAAAATCATCATTCCAATTCACTGGATAATAACTTTCTGTCGAAAAGAACTTTTTATTATTGAATGAGTCCACAAGACACCAATCTGTTTTTGTGCCTCCGCTATCCGCTATTAAATATTGTTTCACACGACTAAGTTAAGAAAATAACAGCTTAATATTTAAATAAAATTATGTACTTTTCAAATGTGGAAAAAATGAATCGTTATAAAATTCAGAAAGAATTAGGAGGACAGCGAAAGCGAAAGTTTGGTCAAACTTTTTTGGCGGAAGATCAACTTAATCATTCTAATGTTGTCCTAAAACAATTTGACAAAACTGCGAAAAATGAACATCTGTTTGAACTAACTTCTTCAGAATCATTATTTTCATTTGAAATTAAAGGTTTGCCAAAAGTTATCGATTCCTTTTCAATTGACAATCAAACTTTCCTCGTTCTACAGTATAAAAATGGAGTAACTATCGATCATTTCTGGGCGAAGCTAAAACGTAAACAAAGATTATCTTTTCTTATTAAATTTCTTGAAAAATTCACACCAATTTTAAAAACACTTGAAGATCAGAAAGTTGTTCATTGTGACATCAAGCCAAGCAATATTCTCATTGAGGAGAAAGAAGGAGATTTCAATGTTCACCTTATTGATTTTGGTCTTGCAATAAAAAACAATCAGAGTAAAAGAAAAACACTTTTTCCGCTAGGTTATGCAGCCCCTGAATTAATTTTAAATGAGCTATCAATTATAGACTTTCGAACAGATCAATTTTCTTTGGGGATTCTTATTTGGAGATTATACACTGGTGAACTTCCTTTATCTCATAGAAATCCGAGTGTTTTTACGAATTTACAGATAACACATCCGCTACCTAGTCATTCTAAAGTTCCTAAAAAAGTATTTCGAATATTAAATAAAATGACGAATAAACATCAATTTTCTCTCCCTCCTAATCGAATAAACAAGGAAGATGTAAAAGAACATCTAAAAAAAGCGATGCATGTACGTTATACTGATTTCTACGAAATTATTGACGAATTAAAAGGAATAAAGCCTTTATTTTACCACATAAGATCTCTTCGATAACCTATGTTAACTGTAAAAATAAGTGAGCTGTATAAATCACCAGGTACATTTGGATGATTAGCTTGAGCGAACAACATATAATTAAGTCCTGCATCTAAATAAAATGTTCCGTAGATCGGTGCAGTATATTTAACACCTCCACTCAATCCTGCCCCCAATCCAAAGATAAGACCATCTCTTGAATTTTCTTCATCTGGTTTGTAAATCGATTCGTTATAATCACTGTAAACTGTTTTTACAGAATTAAAAATCAACATAAAATTTGTCCCACCATAAGCAGACCAGCCAAAATCAAAACCGTCACCGAGATAATAACGTGTTCCCCCTTCAATAATATGATAATCCATCGAAGTAAATGCTCCGACATTAAGAGGTACAGGGTTTGTTGGGTCGATTGGATACAACAAGGCAGAAGTTGAATCTTTCCCCTCCCGTTTAAAATAATAACTGTATCTTAAAAAAAATGAAACTTGATCATCACGTGGTATTTCTCCACTCACATGAAATCCAAACCAAGGTTTTGTGTCTCTTTTAAACCCTTTTAAAAAACTTGCCCCACCAGAAAGGCTAAATTGAGCAAAGGTCGAACTCCCTATAAACAAGGCAATAATTAACAATATTTTTTTCATACATCCATCCATTTAGGTTTGACTTTTGCAATTTTAGCAAAAATCGGGCAATTTTCATCATGAGCGCCAAAAAGATATCCGGTACTCATTAAAAATTCATTAACAATTTCTCCGCCTACAAATTTAAACGTTAATTTAAACAATTTAGTCCATTCTTCAAGAGAAAGTGGGTGATTTTTATCCAACCATTGCTTAAAACTATCAAATTTAACTTTAATCTGCATGATTTGTTGTGCATTATAAATCGCTGCATTCACTTTTAATTTATTTCGAATAATCCCAGCATCATTCAGTAACCGCTCTCTTTCTTCCTCTCCATATTGTGCAATTGTTTCTATATCGAAGTTCGAATATGCCCTATTAAAATTATCTTCTTTTTTCAGAATTGTTTCCCAAGAAAGACCGGCTTGGTTAATTTCTAGAATTAATCGTCCAAATAACTGATTGTCATCATCAATTGGGAAACCATACAGGTTGTCGTGATAGCGAATATGAATTTCTTTCGAATTCTCTTGCTTACAATAATCACAATAACTCATTTTAATTCTCTGTTTAGACCTGCTAAATTAAAACAATTATTCTTCAATTATATTATCTTTACTTCACAAAAAACACTAAAATGTCAATTTATTCTTTTAATGGATTTATTCCAGTTGTTAAAGCAAGTAGTTTTATTCACCCCAAAGCAAGTGTTACGGGAAATGTAATTATTGGAGAAAATGTGTACATCGGTCCAGGAGCTGCAATTCGTGGTGATTGGGGACAAATCATCATTGAAGATGGATGTAATGTACAAGAAAACTGTACCATTCACATGTTCCCTGGAACAACTGTTACATTAAAGAAAGGTGCCCACATTGGTCATGGTGCAATTATTCATGGCGGAACAATTGGTGAAAATTGTCTCATCGGAATGAACAGCGTAATTATGGATGATGTAGTTTTAGAGGATGAATGTATAGTTGGTGCATTGAGTTTTGTCCCTGCTAAAACGACTTACCCTAAACGCAGTTTAATTGTTGGTAATCCTGCAAAAGTAATCAAAGAAGTGAGTGACAAAATGATGGATTGGAAGACGAAAGGAACTCAACTGTACCAAACTTTGCCCAAAGAATGCGAGCAATCACTTCGAGAATGTGAACCATTGAGAGAAATTGAAAAAAATCGACCTACTCAGGAGCAATTGATTGAAACTTGGGAAAAAATTAAAGCAAAATAAATGTACGACATCACCATTCTTACCGATAAAAGATATATTTCAGAAAATACCAAAGATGAATATTCTGCAAATGTATTACTCGAAGATTCTTTACTTCAAAAAGCACTAGAAAATAAAGGTTTAAAAGTTAATCGCACCAATTGGGATGATGAAAATTTTGATTGGTCATCAACAAAAAGTGCAATTTTCCGTTCAACATGGGACTACTTTGACCGCTATCCTGAATTCTCTAAATGGCTTAAAAAAACGAAAGAACTGACTACTTTCATTAATCCTCATTCACTTATTAAATGGAATATTGACAAACATTATTTAGCAGAATTAAAAACGAATGGTGTTCGAATTCCGGCTTCTATTTTTGTTGAAAAAGGAGATTCTCGGTCGTTAAAAATGGTTATTTCTACTTTAGATTGGGAAGAATTCATTCTGAAACCAGTTATTTCTGGTGGAGGTCGGCATACTTATCGCTTTACGCAGGAGAATTTAGAAGAATTAGAACCTATTTTTGCCGAATTGTTAAAAAGTGAAAGTTGGATGTTGCAAGAATTTCAAAAGAAAATAACGACAAAAGGTGAAGTCGCTTTTATGGTTTTTGGCGGAAAATACAGCCATGCCGTTCTAAAAAAAGCAAAAGCTGGTGATTTCAGGGTTCAAGACGATTTTGGAGGAAGCATTCACCCTTACGAAGCATCAGAAGATGAAATTGCATTTGTAGAAAATGTTTTCAATGCCGTTAATCCTACTCCAATTTACGCAAGAGTTGATGTAATATGGAACAATCAAAATCAACTTTGTTTAGGCGAAATTGAACTCATCGAACCTGAATTATGGTTTAGAATGAATGAAAATTCTGCTCAACTTTGCGCAGATGCTATTTATCAGTCGTTGAAATAGGCGTTTTTTTCAATGATTTTACAAGAATGATAATTCCAGCAATCACAAAAGGAATAGACAACATCTGCCCTGTATTTATTATTAAATCGGAATCTCTAGCTGCTTGACCAAGTTTGACAAACTCAATAAAGAAACGTGCGCCGAACAATCCAATTAAAAAAGTTCCGAACATGATTCCTGGTTTTTTCCAAGCATCTCTTTTCCAAAAAAGAAACATCAATAGAGCAAAAAGGAGGAAATAACTCATTGACTCGTATAATTGAGCGGGGTGTCGAACAGGAATATCAGCCCAATCACAATTATAAGGTGGATTGCAATCGTGGTGCAAGAAGCGGAATCCCCAAGGAACAGTTGTAATACCACCTACTATTTCATGATTCACTAGATTTCCTAATCGAATAAACATGGCTGCTACTGCAATTGGAGCAGAAATTCTATCTAAAATCCACAGAAGGGGTTTATGAATGACTTTTTTAGAATAATAAATCAATGCGAATAAAATGGCAAAAGCACCACCATGGCTAGCCAGACCTCCCTCCCAAATTTTAAAGATGGAGAGTGGATGTGAGAAATAACCTTCTTCAATCCAACCATTTGGATGCACAGTATCGAAATAAGGTCCGTAAAATAAAACATGCCCTAATCGTGCTCCGATAATCGTCGCTAGAACAACGTAAAGAACTAATTTATCGAGGTATTTCTCATCAATTCCTTCTTTTTTATACATTCTAGCAACAACAAGATAACCTAATATTAATCCAGTCACAAAAAGTAAACCATACAAATTTGGTGTACTCCACCCATCGATTAATTGTGCACTTGCATCCCAGTTGATTGCTAATTTCATTTTTATTTTTTTTATTTCGGTATAAAGATAATGAATGTTTTGAAAAGATGAACAACTCAGTAATTTTTCAACGATACATTCTATCTCTTATTTATTCTAGGTGAACACATTCTTTATTGAACTAGAAATTGTATATTCGTAGTAATGAATCTTATCAATACATCTATTTTTTTATTTTTTGGAATTATCCTTTTCTCTTGTTCTGTAGGACCAAATGACCTAAGAGAGTTACAAAAGAACAACATGGATTTTCCTGAACTTGAGCGACGTACCTTTAAGAATATATCTTTCTTAAAACCGGAGATGCTATCAACAGGCTATAACGAATCTTATGTCCTCAGTTCAACAAATGAGACCTTTCAGAGTTACATTTTAGATGTTTTTTTATCTGTGGAATTGTTTGATGCCATTGATGTAGAAACGATTCAATTTTCTTACGACAATGAAAAATCTGCATTAGATGCCATTCATGATAATTACGTTTTCAAACGTTCTAAATCATTAAAAGAACACGAGATATCTCTTCAGAAAAAACTACCAAAATCTGTTGGTTTTAATGGACTAGTACAAGTTATTCATGGGAAAAATTACGAAGAAGAAAAAGACGCATCATATTTTATTTCCACTATTGAAGTTGAAGATGAATTTTATGTAATACAAATGATTGGGAAAAGAGAGAACATGGGATATCTATACGATGATTTCATTGATATTTTGTCATCCATTGAAAATTAACATGAAAGTTTTCATTGAGCAATTAAGGGAAAAAATTTCAGAAGGGCTGCCCGGTGATGCAGCTCATCAGCATTTAATTCCAGCGAAACGATTATCTGCGCGAAACATCAAAGCTTCTCAAAAAGAATATCGTTCTTCCGCTGTTAGCATTCTTCTTTTTCCTAAAAATAATTGTATTTGTTCTTTATTGATTCAACGCTCCACTTATAATGGTTCTCATTCAGGGCAAGTGAGTTTTCCTGGAGGTAAAAAAGAAGATTCTGATACTGACTTAGAATACACAGCACGCCGTGAATGTTTTGAAGAGGTGCATCTACCGATGAATGAAGGAGAGCTCATTGGAGAGTTGAGCGACATTTACATTCCTGTGAGTAATTTTATGGTGAAACCCTTTGTTTTCTATTCTCAGAACGAACCCGAATTTAAACCAGACGAGCGGGAAGTTGAACACTTGATTTATTTCAATTTAGAGACATTATTAAATCACAACACTCAAAAAGTAGGTTCAATTGAAGTTATGAAAGGGGTTCGTCAAAAAAACGTCCCTTATTATGAAATTGAAAACAAGATTGTTTGGGGTGCAACCGCGATGATACTCTCTGAATTCAAGGAGATTCTAAAAACAATTGATTAATCATCTTCATCAAAATCTCAATCGAGCAACTCCAAATGCTGTTGAAATACTGTTTGAATTCTTCGTTAAAAAAGTCAGCGCATCTCTTGAAGAAATCCCAATTTCATAGCGTCCTTTTCCAAGAATGAAATTGATCCCTACAGGAATGTTATTTTTATAAATTCCACCACCATAATAACCAACGCTTAAAGCTAACCAGCGTACTGGTCGAACTTCACCACCAACTGAAAAAATAGCATTTTGAATGCTTCCTGGGCTATCTCTATCAAATGGAGCAACAAAATCAAATCCAACATGAATCATTTTCCCTAATTCAATGCTTCCACCAAGTCGAATATTTGCGGCATTTTTTATTGTTACTTTCTCCTCACCAACAAGATTAAGTAGCCCTCCATCTTTCAAGAAAATTTTTAATGCATCCGTTACATTGTTATTTGAAAGACCATCTACACTAATCTCTCCCACT
The DNA here is from genome assembly GCA_024280155.1 of Bacteroidota bacterium. Taxonomy (GTDB): domain Bacteria; phylum Bacteroidota; class Bacteroidia; order Flavobacteriales_D; family Crocinitomicaceae; genus UBA4466. The sequence goes on along the minus strand of JAJRQQ010000043.1, from coordinate 39,849 downwards.
AATGTATCTCTAACAGAATAAACATTTCTGGTGTAAGTAACCGCACCAATATTATTCACTGCAAGTCCTAATTTAATGTGCTTTAACAATCGAACACTCACGGAAAAATCCAAGCCATAACCATTTCCCACTGAGGTTGGAATACCAGCTGAATTTTGATTCACTGCAGAAGGGTTAGAGTTAGCAACGGCACCATAATCTAGATTAAAACTTGGTGAAACCGAAGAATACATTCTAATTTCACCATCTTTTGATTCAAAATCAAACATTGCTGTAGATTGTATAAATCGCCCACCAATACCAGCATAAATGGCAAAGCTAGAATCACCAATTATTTTGCGACCATATCCGAAATTGTAGAATCTATTCCATGAAAATTTTATCTTAGTTCCCTCAGTGATACTAGCCAAACTAAGTGGCGCAGAAACTCGACCAGAAACTACGTGCGCCAATGTGTCATCAGAGATGTTTCCATTATTTGCTATAATAGTAGTATCTGCACCATAAACTACCGTCAATTGATCAAAATAATCGGCTAATTTTCCTTGAAAAGTAATTCCGGAAGCATCTGCACTTAACTTAGAATACCAATTGTATTGTTCTTGAATATTGAATGCAATTCCTCCAAATTTTTCTCCCTGATAAGCAAAACCAAACCAATTATAAGATGCATCGATGCTTATTCCACTCAACAGATAATCTTTCGCATACAAAGCTTGTTGTTCCCAATCGGTTGTTGTATTCGATCCTCCCCTAATTTCTTTCCGAACAGTTTTATAAAGACTTGCTAATTTATCCGAAGAAAGTGAATCGGAATACAATCCAAGACTAAACTCAGTCATTCCTGTTGTAAATTTCTTCCCTTCGTACCCTGTTCCCCAACCTAACGCAGAAGAATTAATACCAAGTGTATGGTAATCTGTTACGAAAGTTGTCGCCACACCTTTCCCTACCTCGGTATAGGCTACACCTTGTGTTTGAGAGAATGAAAAGAATGAGAAAATTGTAAAAAATAAAAATAGCTTAGCTTGCATAGTAAATGTTTTTGGCTAGCTAATATACAATAAGAATGTGATAAAATCAAAAAGAGGAACAAATTTAAAAAACTTGTTCCTCTTTCTGCTAAACCATGCTAAAACTATAAAACTCTAATAAAGGTAAACTACCCCCTTTATTCGATACAACAAATTTAAAGCATTTTATTCGATTGACAATAGATTAAATGTGAAATAAATGTTAAAAATTCAAGATACAGCTTACAAGCATCCTACTTCTCTTGATTTAATCGTTTTAGTAGAATAATACATTTTTCTCAAAAGAAAGTTAAAGAAATATGTATCTTTGCCCAAAATTTGAAAATTAATAGATATGTCAACAAATAGAACATTTACAATGTTAAAGCCTGACGCTTTAGAAAGTGGTCAAGCAGGAAATATCATCCAAATGATTTTGGATGCAGGTTTTTCAATCAAAGCGATGAAATATACTCGTTTATCAGAAGACCAAGCGAAGAAATTTTACGAAGTTCACGCTGAACGTCCATTTTATGGTGAATTAGTTGAGTATATGACTTCTGGTCCTATCATTGCTGCTATTCTTGAAAAAGAAAATGCAGTTGCTGATTTTAGAACATTAATTGGTGCAACTAATCCGGCTGATGCTGCTGAAGGTACTATTCGTAAAAAATATGCTGAGTCTTTGGCAAAAAATGCAGTTCACGGATCTGATTCTGATGACAATGCAAAAATTGAAGGAGAATTTCATTTCTCTGCGGCTGAGATTTTTTAGGATATAATTAGAAATTAAAAAAGTACGATTGGGAATATCCCTTTCGTACTTTTTTATGCTTTTTATTCTCGTTTTTTATTCTTCTTCTTCTTTTTCTACAGCATCTTTTATTTCATTCACAGCTCTCGGAATGACTTCTTTTGCCACCATGTATGCCATGAAATATTTTCGTGTAATTTTATTCGACATCAATAATGATTTTATGACAGTTGATCCTATTGATTCTTTACCATTTAAAAACATTCCCAGAAAAGTTTCTTTCCGTTCGGCTTTATTCTTAAATGAAGTAGCTAACTTGACAATCGGAGTTTCTGCTAATTCTTTTTCTAAACCTATTGTTTCTTCTTTCAGTTGTTGAATTGCAAGAGAAAGATCATCGTAAGACTTAATTCTGTATTTATTTTTGAATTTTCTCATTGCTCATTAATTTTGCATTACTTCTTTTTCAGCATCTAAAGATGCTTGTACAACCTTATCTTTCAATATATCTTCAATTTTATTCTTAACTAAAGCAAGGTACAACAAGAATATAAGTATGTAAACTCCACTTATTATAAAAAACCCTAAGGCTAGACTACCTAATGCCTCTCCAATCCAAAAAGAGAATCCTATGCTTAAAAGAAGCATAATCATCAAAGAAAAAAGGAGGATAACGAAAGAACTTATTAATTTTGCTGCAAGATTAGCCGTTACACTAACCATACTCAGCTTAAATAATTCAACTCTATTGTCGATGTATTTTTTTAGTAATTCAAACATTTGTAAATATCTTAAGTTAAAGAATTTTTCTGTTTAAAAGCTGCTAATAACTCTTGCGCCTCTTTATCCAATTCTTCGTATTTCTTTTCTATTTTATTTTCTAGAGAGCTTAGTTCTTGTAAAACATCATCGCTACCTCCTGACGATAAAGCATGCTTTACCCCCTCTATCGTCAGCTCTCCTTTATCAGTATATTCTTTTCTTAATACTTCGATTTTTTCTTTTAAACTTGCCCTTATGTCAGCAGTTGCGTCTGTAATTTTCTCACGTGTTTCTTTCCCTGAAGCAGGAGCAAGTAGAACCCCTCCAATAGCTCCAAGAATAAGTCCAGTAATAAATTTTGAATCAGACATAATGAAATTATTATTATTAATTTAATATTGTTACGGAATACGTCTTGAATGGTTACACAGATTCAATAATTGAATTCATTCTTTTTTTTATAACCAATTAGATTACTCACCCCCACAATTACCTATATTTTAACAGGTTACAAACTGACTGCTTTTTTTTTATTTTTTTTTCACTTTTTCCTTGCTTCAAACCATTTTTTATACGTACATTTGCCCACGCTTTAAACGAAAAGTGTGTAACAAAATCCTCAAGACTGACTGTTGTCAGTATCACTCGAAATGATTAGGAATTTTGGTCTGGTAGTTCAGTTGGTTAGAATATCGCCCTGTCACGGCGAGGGTCGCGGGTTCGAGTCCCGTCCAGACCGCAAAAAGCTTCATTGAAAAATGAAGCTTTTTTTGTTTCTATACTTTTATTGGATCATTTGACAATCAAAACATCTTTCTTTGAAAAGCGTTTCGATTCAATTTCAAAATCAATTCTACCCACATTAATCCCAGCCCAACCGACTTGATTAACGAGAACCGTATCACCAACTTTATTTTTCATTTCTGTTGGTTTCTCAAGAAAAGTATGTGTATGTCCACCTATAATGAGGTGAATATTTTCTGTTTTTTGTGCGAGAATTAAGTCCGAAACTTTCTCTTTCTCATAGCTATAACCTAAATGCGACAGACAAATAATTAAATCACACCCTTTTTTCTTTAATTCAATTGCTCTATCATTTGCTATTTCTATAGGGTCTAAATAAACTGTTTCGCCATATTTATTATCAGGGACCAAACCTTTTAATTCTACACCGACACCAAAAACGCCAATTTTCAAACCACCTTTTTCAAGAATTGTATAATCTTCCGTATGCCCGTCTACTTCAGTGTTCTTAAAATCATAATTTGAACAAACAAAAGGGAAATTAGCAAACATTCTTGCTTTCACAAAACCATCCATTCCTCCATCAAAATCATGATTTCCCATGGTCGCAACGTCATATCCCAACTCAGTCATTAATTTCATTTCTAAAACCCCACCGTATTTATTAAAATAAGGTGTTCCTTGAAATATATCACCAGCATCTAGGAGCAGAACATTTCCCTCCTCACGTCGTATTTTCTCAATTAATTCAAAACGTCTCACAACCCCTCCTTTACCTGGGTATTTAGAATGATTCTCAGGAAAAGGATCGATATTCGAGTGTGTATCATTCGTATGAAGAATGGTTATTTTTTTAATTTCTTTCTTTCAGAAAATGATGATTGAGCAAATATTGATGGAGCAACAAGTACTCCTCCAGAAACTAAAACTGAATTTCGTAAAAAATCTCTTCTTTTCATTCTCCTAGAATTATTCGTTTTTCATCATTCCATATCAGTTCTTTCTGTTGTTTAGCAGCATCTATCATTGCGTCCCTCATGAGAATTCCGGTAAAAATAGTTCGCAATCTATTTTCAAAGAAAGTCATGTCATCTCCTCCATTCATTAAATAGTCTGATGTCACAATAAATATGTTTTCAGTTTGACCAACATTGAAATTCTCCATTTCGAAGCGACCTTTCTTTAAAAAAGCACCTCCAATCGGTTCACCATTTCGACCAACTAAATATTCAATTATTTCATCCAAAGATGAAACGGGCATTTCTACAACAACAATTTCGTTATCAAAAGGCATTAATTTAAAAATGTCCTCCAAAAGAACATCTCCCGCAGAAATGGAATTCCGAAGCCCTCCCCAATTTAATAAACAGAAGATTGGAACAGAATCTGAAACAAACTCTTTACCTGCATCTAAAACAACATCTGTAGACCAATTATTAAGGACTCCATTTGGTTTGCCTCGCTCAAGACTTCTGTTTGAATGAGCAATAACTTCCTTCATTTCGAGGTTTAATTTTGTTCGATAGGGAGCTATTAGACTATCAATTTTGTTTGCTTTTTCATACTCCTGAGTGACAGGGATCTGTTTTTCATTCGAAACCGATATAGTTTGAACAGAAGAGCAGGCCAAAAGACCTGCTCCAAAGAATAAAAGAATAATATTTTTTAATCTCACTGTACGATTAATTTTTTCTGCGCAGAACCTCTTTCAGTCGTCACGTGTACAATGTAATTCCCACTTTCTAATAAATTAGAATTCAATTCTACAGTACCTGCATTTAAATTTGCTTCAGACATCACTACTCTACCGTTCATATCTACGATTTCATAACTTGTAATTTCCTGACCATTGATTTGAATGTAAACCATGTCATTTGAAGGCACAGGGAATACCACCATATTTTCTTGTGTTAATTCCTCAATAGATGCAAGGCAACCTAGTGATTCATATACATTATTGTCAAAATTCACGAAACAAGCAAAGTCAACAGAATCAATGAAAGGATTTCTATTCCCTTGAATGCTGTATATATATTCATGACGAGCAATCTCATAATCATCTGGCAAATCATTGAAATGCCAGTTTCTTAGAATTGATTCCAATTGTTGGTCTGCATCCGCATCACCAGTAAAAGGAAATCCGTAAGCCACTGTCATATAAAATAGTGCACGAGCTACATTTCCTTTTTGTTGATCTCTTGGCTCATAGACTATTTGACTTCCCATGTATCCTTTTTTACCGTCTAAATACTGAGAAATTACAGTCCCATCAATAACTCCAAAAGGCAAGTTACTTCTCGGAATATTTGCTTCTGTCAAATTTGTTGGGTATAGATTATGTTGATCATTGTACTCTGGTTTTTCAGGAGAATCTGCAGGCCATGAAGCCATCCAAGAATGCGCATAAGTATGTTCTCTAGAATACCCAGTCGCTGTCCAGTCAAAATTCCCCGAGAAAACTTTATTTTCTCCAGAATAAGCACAAGTTACGTAAGAGTCCCCGTTTACAGTATCTTTCAATTCAAATGTCTCCATCATTGTTTGCTTATACATAAAATAAGTAACAACATTATGAGGATTAATCAAAGCGTTTAAGTCAGTTACTAATGACGCTGACGAAGAATTGATTGCCCCATAATACCCATTGATATTTTCACCTAAACTTGTCACATTTCCAGATGCAGGAGAAGTTGTTAAGTAATTCTCAAAACCACCTTGACCATTGAATGCAAATACTGCAAAATTATAATTCTGATTTGCAATTATTCCACGAGGTGTGAAAGAAGTTCCCGCACCAACATAAGCAACTTTTGCTCCACCGATAATGTCACCTCTTAAGTATGTTGTTCCATCGACAGGCATTTCAGTAACTGCACTACCATTTTTCCATAAAACAATGTAATCAGTTGCTCCAGACCCTGCCATATATTGTCCACCTACAGTATAAGCTTCTAACAAAGGAAAGGTTAAGTTACTTGGATTTGCAGATGGTTCTGAAGCTAAATTATCAGTCCCTGCTCCTTCAAGATGAATAGTGTATGGATTTTCATCCGCATCATTCGAAGAAATTTCTATATCCGCAAAACGTGATCCTGTTGCACTTGGAGTATAATTGATTGTAAAAGACTGAGAAGCTCCACCTGCAATAGTCGCTGTAGTTAAGTTGGTTGAATAATCACCCGCATTCACACCTGTGATGATTGCACCTGACACGATTAAATCTTGAACCCCGTAATTCTCAATTGTAAAATTTGTAACGGCTGTATTTCCCACAAAATAGTTCCCTCCATCTAAAACTGTAGAACCTTCTACTAGAATATTTATTTCATATAGTGGCGCTACATAAGGAACTATATCGTTTAAATCACGCGGAATTATTTGATAATTCGTATTGTATTGCCCTACCAATCCTGTTAAATTAATTGGACCAGTTGGTATTGGCGTTCCTGCAATATTTGTTGAATCATTTACTCGAACATCTAAAGTATTCGTACCATCACTCACTTGATAAGTCGTACTATTTACAGAAAAATTTCCTGTTTGAACAAATGTTAGATTCTGTAATTCCACTAGCTGAGATTCTAAAGGCTCCCCAACTGTAGGAATTGGTACCTGAAGAGGAGTAGGTTGTACTATAGCTTGTCCATGATTCACAACAGTTGTAACTGTCGAAATTTCCAACAACCCTGCGAACTCAATCAAAGGTCCAGTAACTGTAATAGAATCACCTCGTAATACTCCTGTAATTGGTCCACCATACCCAGCTATGCCTGCTGTGTTATCTTGCATGTAGCGAATACTACCTAGTTCTGCTCCATTTGTAGCAACAGCTGTTACAGTAACTGTCTGATTAATACCGTACGTTCTTGCATCAGCAACGTCTGTTTGGGCAGAAAGTCCAAACGATAAAACAACTGCTGAAAGAATTAATGCTATTTTTTTCATATACTTTGTTATTAATTATTTATTCTATTTAAAATTTAAATCCAACTGATAGATTAAAGCGTAGGCCTTGTCCAACAAATACTCCTGCTGAATTTGCATCAAAACCGGAACCGAATTGATTCGTTCTTGCATCTGATATATATAAAGTGTTAAGGACATTAAAAATATTTGCTCTAAAATTTAAACTCGTTTTCTCAAATTTCATTCTGTACCCAGCATGAATGCTCATCAATCCATAAGAAGGAATTTTCCAAGACTCTGTACCTCCAGTAGTTCCAGTTAAACTGAATGGGTCAAAAGAACTGTAGTAACGATCGAAGAAGGTATATTTTACCTTTATATAAGCATTTTTAATAAAGGCCCATCGAACAGATGCTGCATAAGTAGATTGAGCAGCATCACCAACATGAACACCTTTAGCATCGAATTCTATTTGAGTACCAACTACATCTAAAATTTCAGAAGATTGCCACGTCCAATCACCAAGACTCACCATTCCTTCAAAAGTAATCTTCTTAGTAATTCTATATGAAGCATCGACCTCAACCCCCATGTGTAAAGCATCCATTCCATTTACATTTGCTCGAATAAATTCAGTAGGGTCATTTGGATCTGGGACAGCAACCCCGTAAGGGAAAGGCTTATTTTCCCATACCGTGTAGTACCCATTCACATTCCCACTAATTTTCTTCGAACGAAAACCGTAACCAGCTTCAAAAGCATATATCTTTTCATTGGCGATGTTTTCAAAAAATGTGTTTGTATTATTATCAATCACATTACTAAACTGAGGTGTTCGACTCAAATACCCAATATTCAGAAAGACATTTGATCTTTCGGTTACATTGAAGTTTGCTCCAGCTTTAAATGTCCCACCGTATAACCATTTCCAATCTGTTGCATTATACTCTAATCCTTCAGAATCTCTTGTGTAAGCTGTACCGTTGTAATTTACAGTGTCATTATAACCTATTTCTAATAAAGTATCTCCAACTGTTAATCTTTTCTTTTGAAAATAATCAACTCCTTTATAACCATTTGCAACACCTGAAACATTTACAAAAGCCGTCCAACGACCGTGAGAATACTCCACCTGTCCAAAGGCTCCTGCCCATTGCACAAACCCATCTCGATCATTTTGATAAGGTCTGGTCGGGTCAGCAATTTTATCACCAACCACTTTCATCGGATTACCGTCATTTTTATTGGATTGATTTACATAATAATCTCCTCCCAACAAATCTACAATTTGAGTATAATGGCTTCCTTTATACCATCTGTAATCTAAACCTCCAGCTGTTTTAAATTTATCATTAATTTTATAATCAAACTGAGAAATTGCTCCCAACCACATGTGATTATTTACAGATTCTGAAAGAATTTGAGAAGATTTTAATTTTGTCGGATGAAAAACTGGATCAACTGTTGAGTATACCTGTCCTCCAAAAGTTTTCCATTGATTATTATATTCAATCTGATCCCAATCGACTAGTCCATCAGCATCTCTAACTATTGTTGACGACGAACCGAAGTAACGCTGTCCTCCACCACGTCCAATAGATACGTATGCAATGTTGGACCATGATAATTTCTTATTGACTCTCCAAAAGTCTTTTAATGTAATTTGAGGTTTATGGTAGCGATTCAATCGTTCATTTTTAACAACTCGTTTACCATTTTCTGTAGCATATCCCCAGTGTTGATTATGCCTTCTTCCCAAATCCATATTCGTCGAATCAAAGTTTGTCACACCTGTTCTTCTCGCAAGGTCACTATCCCAGTATTCTATCTTTTGATTAAATGAACGTTGACCATGTTTTTGAGGAGCTCCAAAACCACTTAGGGAAAGAACATGATTTCCCATTTTCTTTTGCACTTTTAAATAATAGAAAGCACCTTGTGTCATTAATCCATCAACCCATCCATTTCCTTGTTTGTATGAACCCGAGAATAAAATTCCCCAACCATTTTTTAATGTCCCGGATTTATAAGACAAATACGTTCTAAAGAAATCCCCAGATCCGTATTCTTGTCTTACTTTTATTTCTCTTTTACCACCTGTATTCTGAGTTAAAATATTCATCGTTCCACCAACAGAAGGCAATGCTAATTTTGTTGCACCTAAACCTCGTTGAAGCTGAATTTGTGCTGTAATATTATCTAATCCGAACCAATTTGACCAATACACCCAACCGTTTTCCATATCATTGACAGGCACACCATCAATCATTACCCCAACATTTCGCTGACTAAAACCACGAATGGTAATTCTTGCGTCACCATCACCACCACCTTGCTGAGTAGCGTGTACACCTGGTTTAGAATTTAGAATCATTGGTAAATCTTGTGAACCGAGTTCTTCTGCTAATTCTTTTTTTCCTATTGTTGTAACAGCCACCGGTGTTTTTCGGTCTTGAGCAAGGTTCCCTATTACTTGCATTTCTTCTAACTCTTGACTTCCCCCCAACAAAACATCATAAGTATATTCAGGAGAATCTACTGTAACTTTGACGCGCATCGTATCAAAAGAAATCATCACGATCATCATTTCATAATCACCGTAGGGTACATTTTTGATCGTATACTTACCATCCAAATCAGAAATCGCTCTTAAAGTTGGTGATAGAAAAACTTTTGCTCCAACCACAGGTTGTTGAGCATGATTATCAGTTACAATTCCGCTAACAGTTGAAGTTTGAGAAAATGAAAATTGTGAAATAAATAGAAAAAGAAAAAGGTAAATTGATCTCATGATGTTTAGTCAAAAAAAGAGGCCGATAAAATCGACCTCTATATTTAAAATATTATTCTTATTTAACAATTACTTTTTTAGTAATAGTGCTTCCTTTGCTATCACGCAATTGAACAAAATAAACCGCTTTTCGCTCTGCCATATTAAATTTAACAACAGAATTTGAGTTATTACTAATCGTTTCAATCACTTGACCTAAAGAATTTAACACAACAATAGAAGAAACATTTTCAACATTGTTTACAAAAAACTCACCTGTCGTTGGATTTGGAAAAATCGAAACTTTCTCTAAAGAAACCTCATCAACTCCAACAACACAGTTACAAGAATGTGAACCTAAAGTTGCCCAATTTCCATAAGTTAAAGTATCTGTTGCTGTAATAACAGTATATACTGGAGGAATAGAATCGTATTCAGCCAATGCGTCAAACTCCGTAATTACAGGATTAGTAACACCTTTTAATACAGTCGCTTTACGAATTAAAGACTTATCCTTAGTTACATTAACCCCATTTCCACCATCACTTGTAAAAGGTGCAGCAGTAGTCCAAGAAGAACCTGGATCTTCACCTATTCTACCAAAAATGTCAATCATTTGTGCGTTAGGAATATCATTAACATTTCCTTTTGCCAAAACAACCGCGTCATCTCCATTCCAATAAAATGCATTTGAAGTACCATATACTGGACAATAAAAAGCATCTGCACGAGCAGCTAAAGAGTCCCAAACTGGAGCTTCTTGACCTGTTCCATTAGGATCTTGTTTATCCAAAACACCAACGTGAGTTGCTCCAGGCGCAATCATTCCAGTTAACTGAATTGCATTTGCAGCTGTAGCGGTTGTTGAGCCATTTGAGTATCGAATAACGATGTACTGAGATAAATCAATTGGACTTGTTGTTGGATTGTAAATTTCCAATGCTTTGTTGTTACTCCACCCCTCAACGTATTCAGAGATAAACAAATCTGAACAGTCTTGAGCGAAAGTCATTGAACCAATTAAGGTTGTTAAAATAAGTAAAGTTTTTTTCATAATTAAAAAATTAAACGGTTGATAATATATATTTGGTATTGATAATACGTTAAAAGGAATGAATACGTTGAAAAAAATTGAATTGGGAATTCAATTGAGCTAATTTCACGATTTTACTTCATTCAAACACTTAATTTATTAAGTTTTTCATTATGCGGTTTCGGCACATTAATCAAGCCTCTAGGACAACACATAATTTTACACAACAAATATAAGGGAAATTATGTGAGTACACGTTAACAAATTATCAACAATCTATTAACTATTTTCAACAAAATTGGATTGGTTTATGCTAAAGTATTTCTACTTTTAGCTTTTATTTAGAATTAAAACATTCATATTATGGTATTTAGATTAACTCTCACACTACTAATAACTCTCACTATCAACACGATATCCGCACAAGATATTACTGTTGAAAACATTTGGTCTGAATACCAATTCTTCGGTAAAGGAGTTGATGGTTTTCGTTCTATGAATGATGGAAACTATTTCTCGAAACTAACGAAAGGAAATGTGACAAAACATAAATTTTCGGATTACTCTGGAAAAGGAGACGTTCTAATAGCTTCAAAAGCTTTGCAAGGGATAAAAATGCAAGATTATTCTTTTAATGCGGATGAAACTAAAGCATTAATCATGACTGATACAAAAAGTATTTACAGACACAGTTTCTCTGCCGTTTATTATTTGCTCGATTTATCGACCAATAAATTACAAGCACTTGATTCGACTCGTCAACCACAAACTTTAGCCATGTATTCTCCTGATGGAGAAAAAGTGTCCTATATATATAAGAACAATCTTTACATACAAAATTTAAAAACTAGAGAAGTTATTGAAGTTACAACTGATGGAAAAAGAAATGAAATCATAAATGGTACTACGGATTGGGTTTACGAAGAAGAATTTGCAATAACTCAAGCTTATGATTGGTCGCCAGATAGCAAGTACATCTCCTATTTAAAATTCAACGAAAATGAAGTGAAAGAATTCACAATGATGTATTTTGAAGAATTATACCCAACTCCTTATACTTTTCGTTACCCAAAAGCAGGGGAAGACAATTCTAAAGTAACTTCCCATCTTTTCTCGTTAAATACTAAAACAAGTCACTCAATAGATTTAGGTGATTATGAATACATTCCACGTTTAAAATGGTCAAATTCTGACAATAAATTAATTCTACAAACATTAAATCGACATCAAAATGATTTAAAATACCATTTATGTACAATTGAAAACAATCAGCCTGTCACTAAAGTGTTCTTCGAAGAAAAATCAGATACTTATGTAGAAATTGATGATAATTTATTAATTCTAAGTAATGGTAATTCTATACTAAGAACGAGTGAGTCCGATGGGTTTAATCACATTTACAAATTAGATTTTGATGGAAAATCAACCCAAATAACAAAAGGGCAATGGGATGTAATTGAATTCTTAGGCATTGATGCTAAAAATAAAACCGTCTATTATACTTCTGCTGAAAATGGACCAATTTATAAGACAATATATAAGATTAACATTGATGGAACTAAAAAGAAAGCAATTTCTCCATTAACAGGCACACATAATGCCAACTTTTCTAATGGGATGAAATACTTCATTAAATCAAGTTCTGATGCCAATACACCTTCTATTTATTCACTTTGCAACAACAGCGGTAAAGAATTGAATATACTAGAAGACAACTCAGCATTAAAAAACCGTTTAGCAAACTTTACAACTTCAAAAAAAGAATTTATTAAATTTAAAGGGCATGAAAAAGAACTGAATGGTTGGATAATTAAACCTGTCGATTTCGATTCGACCAAACAATATCCTGTTTACATTAATATCTACGGTGGACCTGGAGCGAATACAGTTTCTGACAGCTGGGGATCTGCAAACTTCATGTATCATCAACTTTTAGCTCAAAAAGGTTACATCGTTGTATCAGTTGACCCGAGAGGAACAATGTACCGTGGTGCAAATTTCAAGAAATCAACCTATTTACAATTGGGAAAACTTGAAACTGAAGATTTCATTGCAGTTGCCAAAGAATTACAAGGATATGATTATATCGACGCAACTAGAATTGGAATAATGGGTTGGAGTTATGGTGGATTTATGACTTCACTAGCTATGACTAAAGGGGCTGATTATTTTAAAATGGGAATTGCTGTTGCTCCGGTAACAAACTGGAGGTATTATGACAATATTTACACGGAAAGATTCATGCGAACTCCAAAAGAAAATGTAGACGGTTACGACAATAATTCTCCCATAAATTTCACAGATAAATTAAAAGGGAAGTTTTTACTCATTCACGGTTCTGGAGATGACAATGTTCACTATCAGAACACGATGGAGATGGTCTCTGCAATGGTATCTAGCAATAAGCAATTCGATTTATTCATCTATCCAAATAAGAATCATGGCATCTACGGCGGGAACACCCGTAATCATTTATACAACATGATGTTAGAATACACCTTGAAAAATCTATAAACTTTTTCTTTAAATTTCGCATTCATTTTCTTGATATAATTGAAAAGATTGGGTATATTGCAGGTTGAATATCGAATATCAATAATAACATCAAGAAAACATGAGTGAAATTGCAAAAATTGAATTGGACGGCACTACGTATGAGCTACCAATCATTGAAGGTACAGAGAATGAAAAAGGAATTGACATTAGTAAATTTAGAGGAGCTACTGGAGGTTACATCACGATCGATCCAGGGTTTAAAAACACTGGAAGTACTAAAAGTGCAATTACTTTTTTAGATGGTGAAAAAGGAATTCTTCGATACAGAGGATATCCTATTGAGCAATTGGCTGACAACGCAAGCTTCTTAGAGGTTGCTTACCTTGTGATTTACGGAGATTTACCAAATGAAGATGAATATGCTAAATTCACTCATTCTATTACAAATCACACCTTGGTTCATGAAGATATGAAACAGTTTTTCGAAGCATATCCTGCGAAAGCTCATCCAATGGGTGTTTTATCTTCAATGGTTTGCTCACTTTCAACATTCTATCCAGAATCTTTAGATCAAGATAGAGATGAAGTAGCAATTGATTTAACGATTCATCGATTGATTGCAAAATTGCCTACTCTAGCAGCTTGGTCGTATAAAAATTCTATGCGTCACCCAGTGAAATACCCGAACAATGATTTAGATTATTGTGAGAATTTTCTATCAATGATGTTTGCGATGCCAACTTCAGAATACAAGTTAGACCAGACAGTTGTTTCTGCTTTAAATAAATTATTGATTCTTCATGCTGATCACGAACAAAACTGTTCAACTTCAACCGTTCGTTTAGTTGGTTCGTCTCATGCTAATTTATACGCATCAATTTCTGCTGGAATCTCTGCACTTTGGGGACCACTTCACGGTGGGGCTAATCAAGCAGTAATTGAAATGTTAGAACAAATTCACAATGATGGTGGAGATGTTGACAAATGGGTTGCAAAAGCAAAAGATAAAAGCGATTCATTCCGTTTAATGGGATTCGGGCATAGGGTTTACAAAAACTTTGACCCAAGAGCTACAATTATTAAAGTAGCTTGTGATAATATCTTAGAAAAAATGGGGATAGATGATCCTTTATTAGATATTGCAAAAAAATTAGAGAAAGTAGCTTTAGAAGATGAATACTTCAAAGCAAGAAATTTATATCCAAATGTTGATTTCTATTCTGGAATCATTTACAAAGCAATTGGAATTCCAACTGAAATGTTCACTGTAATGTTTTCTATTGGCCGATTGCCAGGATGGATTGCTCAATGGAAAGAAATGAGAGAAAATAACGAACCAATCGGTCGCCCTCATCAAATTTACACTGGTGAAAACGAACGAAATTATGTTGAGATTCAAAAAAGATAATTAGAATATTTTTTGATACTAAAAAACGTCCAATGAAAATTGGACGTTTTTTTATGTTGCTAGAATGACTGTGTTTTATACAAAAATTTATTTACTGATTGCTTTGACTATTCTATCAGAATTAATTAAAACATCCCTCATAAGTAACTTATATGGAAATTGTTTATGTTTAGTTGTTTTTTGAAAACTATCAAATATTTTTATCAAAGCAGAAGCTGTCAAAAGAGACAAATCTAAATCTGTGTCGAACTCGCAATCCTCAATAAACTGATCACTGAATTCAGGTGCTACTAAAAGTATTTTCCTTACTATAAAATCATTTTTTTCTGCTAAATCATTATATGCTTTCAATTGTCTAGAAACGGAAGAGAATTTATTATAACCACTTTCTTTACTCGTTTTGCATTCAATAATTATATATTCGTTATTTTCGAGATTAATGAGAACATCCATTTTATCTTTCTTTGTATTAATCTTCTTTCTCATAGGCTCATCAACATTAAAGCCCAATTTTTCAAAAATAGATTTAGTTAGTTCTTCAAATTTAATTCCTAATTCACTTTCTTTAATTTTAATCCCGTTATCTTTCAAAGCGTTCAACTTTCGGAATCCTATATTTTCAAAGTTTTCAAAATATAAGTTTTCCGCATCTTTGTAAGTATCTAAAATATTTATAATTTCATCACCTCTTGTTTTAATTTCATTCGCTTTACAAAATTTTAAAATTTCTTCTTTTGAAATCAAATCAAGTATGTCTCTTGGTTTAATATTGTAATCAAGTAGAAATTCACTACTCAGAACAAATTCATCTTGAAGTTCAAAAGCTAACTTTATTTGTTTATTCAGCTTTGGTAATGTTTCATTTAGTTCAATGAGCATTTTTTCATATCCGCTAATAGAAATACCTACTTTTTCGTCTTTTTCACGAGCTTCAAAGTAGCTAATAATATTTCCTATTTTTTCTTCTAATGTTGTTCCTTTTAGACTTGACGACGAATTATGAAAACTCGCCCAAAGTTCATTCGCAAATTTTTTCTTATCAGTTAAATTCGCATCTTCTTTGTGAATATCATTTGTTAGGATAGAAGTAAGGTTTACACCTTCATTTATTATCTCACTAATTTTATCTTCTGTACTAAGTTTATGATCAATATTATGTTTTCGAGAAATTAAATTGATTTCAGAACTTTTAAACATTCCCAAAATTCTTCTTGAATACTTATCTGCAATTTCTTTTCCTCTAATTACTCTAAGAATACGAACTATTTCGTCTGCTATATATATAGTATTTTGTTTTTTTGAAAAGAATAATACTCCTATGTTTTTTAAATTATTCGTAATTGTATCAATGTCTACTTTTTTGACAGGTACAATCATATAATTCATTAATTTAACTTCTTCTTGAGATAAGTTCAATTCTTTAGCTAAAGTTAAAAGAATTGAAAGCTCATCATCTGTTATTTTTTCATCTCGATTATTGACTACATCATTAACGAATGCTGTCTCGACACAAGCTTGATATATTTTATAATCTCTTTTCCTATCAAATGTTAAATCTGATTTATCGTCTTTGATTGTTAATTGTAATGCTTTAATTTTCTTCTTTAAAGACTTTAATTCATTTTCATACAAGCGAGAAAACCAATCTTGTTTCATTATATTATTCCCATCACGAGATACGATATCAATTAAAATATCCAATTGTGACGACGTATTAACAAATTCGTTTTTTATCCCTGTTGCAAACTCTTCTTCAATTAAATAAAATATTTCAGCGATATTCTGACTGTCAATAGATTTCAAACCTTTATCTGAAGTTCTTAAAATAGCATCAATCTCTTTTATCTTTTTTGGGTTTTTAGAAATAATATTATCTATTATCTTAATAAAAGCATTCTTTTCTAAAGAACCTAAATTGTCTAAAATCTTTTCAAGTTTCATATCTTTCTGATTTAATTCATCTTTTTTAATAAACTCGTAAGTAAATACTTAACTTCTTTCTCTTCTCCAAGCACTTTTAATTTCTCTTGAAGCGAATTCTTTCTCTTGTTTCTCGATTATTGAATCCCAAATTTGATTTAAGCCATGCTTCAACACTTTTCCTTCTTCTTTCATGAGTGAATACATCACTTTAGGATCTTCAAAATAATGCTTCACGAAGTTTGTATCGAAATCACCAGAAGTAAATGCTTCGTGCTTCATCACATATTTACCAAAATCTAACGTTGTTTTAACACCTGAAATTTGATAATCGTCAATGGCTTTGATTGTACGCTTAATCGCATGAGCCCTGTCCTTGCCCCAGACAGACAATTTTGCAATCATAGGATCATAATAAATAGGGATATCCATTCCTTCAGCAAATGCATCATCCACTCGTACACTTTGTCCACTTGGTACTCTATAACGCTCTAAATGACCAATATCAGGTGTGAAACCTCCTAAGGTATCTTCTGCATATACGCGCACTTCAATTGCATGACCGTTAATACTTAGTTCCTCTTGTTTTTTAGGTAATTTTTCACCTCGAGCAACTCTAATTTGCCATTCCACAAGGTCTAATCCTGTGATTTCTTCTGTTACAGCATGTTCAACTTGCAGACGTGTATTCATTTCTAAGAAATAAAAGTTCAAATCTGCATCCAATAAGAACTCTACCGTTCCGGCACCAACATAATCACATGCTTTACAGACGCTAATTGCCGCAGCCCCCATTTCTTGACGCTGTGCTTCTGATAAGATAGAACTTGGTGCTTCTTCAATTACTTTCTGGTGACGTCTTTGTATTGAACATTCACGCTCAAACATATGCACATGATTTCCATGTGTATCTCCAAAAACTTGTATTTCAATATGACGTGGTTTTGTAACAAATTTTTCAATAAAACAAGCATCATTTCCAAAAGAAGAGCGCGCTTCATTCTGTGCTAAATGCATTTGCTCTTCGAGTTCCTCTTCTTTCTCAACCAAACGCATCCCTTTTCCTCCTCCTCCAGCAGTTGCTTTAATCAAAACGGGGTAACCAATCTCATTTGCAATTTTTGTTGCCTCTTCAACATCATCAATTGCTTCGTCAATTCCTGGAACCAATGGAACATTAAATTGCTTAACTGCTTGTTTCGCACTCAGCTTATCCCCCATTACTTTCATTGAAGATGAAGTCGGCCCGATAAAAGTGATTCCGGCTTTCTGTACTTTGTCAGCAAATTCTGCATTCTCAGAAAGAAAACCATACCCCGGATGAATACCATCTACACCTAATCGAAGGCAATGTTCAATAATCACATCTTGCTTCAAATAACTTTCAGCAGAAGGACTTGCTCCGACATATACTGCTTCATCCGCATCTAACACATGTAATGCATTACGATCTGCATCAGAATAAATTGCAACACTCTTGATGTTCATTTTTTTCAATGTACGAATAACTCTTCGTGCAATTTCTCCTCTATTTGCTATTAAAACTTTCTTCATAATCGATTCGTTGGATGTATGTTTTGTTTCTAATTAATTCTACGCGAAAATACAAAATTATCTACGTTTTTGGAACTTCTCCCCCATTTTCATCATCTTTTGGAACGGGAACAAGTTTCCTTCTCTTTTTAAAACGCTTATTCTCTTCCTTCCTGAAAAGGTTGAGAATTTTCTGAATGACTTTAAAATCCTCCATTGTATTAAAGCTTTCCTTATAAGAAAGCCCTACTCCCTGTGTGAAAGCACCTTGTTTTTGAGAATTAATAATTGATCGATCATTTGACTCATTAAAAACATTCACTCGGAAAGTCCCTTGCTCGTTGATTACATATTCTAAACGAACATCTCCAATCAAATAATTTTTGTTGGCATCTTTGTCCACTTTTTGATTCTCAACACCAAAACTTCCTGAAAGAATGAGTTTATCATCTAAAAAGCCTTTTTTTAGTCCAAATTCATACGAATTATCTCCCGTTAGTTGATCTTTTGTTAAGTCAACATTCATCGTGTAATCATTTGACATTTTAGAAAGTAAAGAATTGATCTGATTTGCAACTAGTTCAAGTGCTGCACTTCCATCTGAAGAAGAAGTTCCTGTTAACGGTTGAAACCTTCTCCACAATAACAGTGAGAAAAACTGACGATTCAACTCATCAGGATCACTTTTAATTCGAGTAATCAACGATTGAGAAATATCATCTGCATTGGGTGCTTGAATATCAAAGTCAATCTTAGGCTTAATCAGAGATTCACTTAATTTAAGGTAACACAAAACAGGTTGACGAGAACCAGAACCTTGTCCCAGTTGATTATTAGTCAATGTAGCGATGTTTGCATTAACTCGATAATAAGTTTTCAAATCCAAAAGTGCATTATACGGATCGCCCGACCAACTGATTGTACCACCTTCTTCAATGTAGAATTTTTTCTTAATCGGTCCGAGTGTAAAATCATATACTCCATTTGTTACTGTAAACAATCCATCCATTGTTATATCTCCCAACGAATTTAGATTGATATTCACATCCCCTTTTCCATTTGCGATAATTTCATCCTCTATATTTTCATCAAAAACAATTTTAATGGTTGCATCGGGGGTTACCACAAAATTCAAATCTAAATTAACTCCTGTAAAATCAATTTTTGGATCTTTCGACAAATCAGTTGAATCACTTTCTGAATTTTCATTGACAAAAACAATAAAATTTTCATCTTCAATTTCACTAACACCGTACATTGGAATACTTACAGTTGTACCTTTTCTTGTTTCTAAATTAACTGTAATTTCAAGATTATCAGTGTAGCCAAATAAATTGACAGTACCTGTAGCATAAGCTTTACCATAATACGCTGCATCCAATGTCGATTTTGTATTTAAAACTAGAAATGACTCAAGTTTTAAATGAACCCAAGGCTTTAAGGGATCACGATTAACAGCATCATCTTCTAAGTCAATTTGTAGGTCAAAGTTAAAATCACTGAAATTATCATGTAAAACAGCTCCAACTACTGAACCTGCATTTCCTTCTTCATCATATAAAGGAATACTGTTGATATAAAACCCACTTTCATCAATTTCAATTGGACCGTCCAGTGTAAAATTAGTTCCCAACATTTCAACTTTAGCTGAGCCTTTTTTTAAATCAATCACACCATCCAATTCTGGATGACTTGGCGAACCAGTTACTTTTACTTTCCCCTTTAAATGACCTTTTATATTCGAAACGACTTGCGGATTCATAAAGGCATTTGTAAAATGGATGTCAGTATTATCAAAATTCAAGAAGAAATCTAAATTATCTTTTTCCCTTTTTGTATAATAATCACCTGAAAATTGTAGCGTTTGCGTATTTCTAAATTCTAGGTCACCCTTTAACTCAATGCTTTGTTTTTCTTTCACCCATTTAGATTCTAATTCGATATTCCCAACTTCCTCACTCATCACGTACAAATCGGAAATTGATGCATCTCCGAAGAATTGAAAATCATCGAAAGGGGCTGCAATGGTTCCTGATGCATTTGTTAACCCACCGAGCTCAGCGATTTGAAGTAAGTCAGAAACTTCGTTTAAATCTACATTCTTTATCCTAAAATTTAATTTATCGGTCACGCTTTTAGACATTCTTCCTTCTAAAAAAATCGATTGATGCCCACGAATTAATTCAAAATGATCAATAGAAATAGTATCCTTATTGAATGCTACATGACTTTCTTTATCGATGCTCCACTCATATTCTCGTAAACTAAATTTTGAAGGATGAACAAGAATATCCATTGCTTCCCAACTGTGAATGTTCGTATGCCAATTCAACTCAGACAATCTTGTCGAATCATCCCCCCAAGTCAATTCAGAATGAACTGCATCATCTTTGGCATTGTCTCTATACATCAGATTATTAAAAGAAGTAGAGTCATTTATTTTAAATTGGTTTATCTTCAAATAACCGTGCAAAGAATCTTCATCCATGATTTGCTTCAAGTCAATGCTATTAAAGACAAGTTCATTGTACTCAATCCGATTGGAATTTAATTTCACCGAATAATCGTGTTTATTTTCTTGATAATCAATAACCAATTGCGTTTCAGGTGAAATTTTTAATTCAGGCATAAAAATACCGAGTATATCCTTTGCATCTTTTATATCCACTTGAATTTTAAAATTGTCTGTATTGTGTTCTTTGTGCTCTTCCTCCTCAATTACAGTCAGAGATGGTAGAATTTTATCCATTTGGTGTTGAAAGTCATCTGGTAGCTGGTCAAAATCAATCTTACCTCTCAGTTCGGCATCGACTATATCACTTTTCAAAGAGAAAACGTCCTCCAATTCGCCTCTAACAATTTTAAAATCGAGAGACTGGACAGATAACTCTTGATGTTTCTCTTCACCTTTCTCATCCAATCGTAAATTACTAACAAGCACACTTCCTTCAAAGTTATTGGGACCTGTTCCTTCCATATCAACTTTCACCCCTGTGGAGAGAATTGTTTCCGTTTCAGGTGTAGCAGAAAGGTTAAGCTCGTCTATCTTAGCATCGTCAATGTCCAATTCGAAATCAAAATGTAATTTTCGCTTAAAATCAACGATTCCATTGTAATGTAAACATAGGTTTTTATCATCGACGTCAATTGTACCATCGAAAGAATTATCCATCATCTTTGCATCCAAAATAGAAATATTACTATAGGAATAGTCCATAAAATCAAAACGATTAATTTCTCCTTCGATAGAGGAAAACTCGAGATTTGAAGAAGAGAATGCTTTACCACTGACGAATAAGAATCCATCGACAATACCCAACTGTTTATTCCCTATGAATTGACCTAAATCGAATTGCTCAATTTTCAAATCGTAATCACTCGCTGTTGATTGTTGAAAATTAAAGGAACCATCTTCTCCATTTTTGGTAAACATCAGTCCGTTATTCATACGAACGCTTCCCAGATGTGTGCTAATTCTATTTGCAGAAAGAACAAACTGAGATGTAAAACCATCTAGGTGAACATCTTCAACAACAAAATAAGCCAAACGATTTGTATTCTCATCCAAAGAAATATGTTTCCCATTAAAGGATTTCGGCATATGCATGGATTGTAATTCTATTAAATCAATGTAGGCATATTTAATCTTCTCTTGTAAAAAAACTCCCTCCATGTTTCTAAAATCGGGTAAGTTAATCGTGGCATTGATTTGCGTTTTTTCTTTAATTTTCAATTTGAAACTAGAGAGACGTAATTCAGGTATTTTTTTCGTTACTATTGTTGAAAGTTTAATCGTATCATCCATTCCTTCCAATGCTGGCGCAAAATAAGCGACTTCAGCTAATGCAATTGTGCTTTTATTCAACTGTGCATCAAATTTGACTTTATCTACAAAGCTTTTAAAATCACTGAACTCGGTTGAAATCATATTAAAACGAGGCGCATAAATAATTGAGCCTGGGGTTCTAATACTCAATTCTGTCAATGAAATGCCTTGATGAGAAACTTTTGCATGGGCTTTTAAAGAATATAAATTAAATCCTGACTTTTCAACAACTGAAAATTGCGAATAAAAGCTTTGTAGTCATATTTAGACACATCAATATCTTCAATTATAGCATTGATATGGTCTCCTCGAATATGAAAATAATCTACACCAAAATCTGTTGGAGCTTTTCTGTCATCGTCATAAATAAACGTAGTTTCTGTAAGTACAATCTCATCTGCAAAAATATCAAAATTCACATTACTTTTCGTTGTAGTATCTTTTCCGAATTTTTCACTAATAAAACTAAAGTTTGAGCGTCCATTTTTATCGTACTGAACACGTGTATATCCACCATCTAATTCAATCTTGCCAATTTTAAACGTGACTGTTTTAATATTATATTTTGCTACATCGACATAAAGCGACTGACAAGTAAATAATGTGTCTTTATTTTCGTCCTCCATATAAACGCCATGTAACGCAATTTCATTCGGAAAAATGAGAGCCACTTTATCAATAGAAACAGCCACATTCAATTTTTCTGATAAATAATCAGTGGCTTGTTTTGCGATGAAAGTTTGAACAGGAGAGATTCGAATTAAAAAAGAAAATAAAATTACAGCGATTAGAAGCCACTCTAGAGTGATTCCTATAAAACTTCCTATAATTTTCAGTAATTTTACCATTCAATTTACAAACATAAGCATTGTGAAGCAAAAAGAAACAATAATTCTAGGGATAGAATCTTCATGCGACGATACATCCGCAGCAATTCTTAAGGGAACTGCTATCCTTTCTAACGTCATTGCAGGGCAAAAAGTACACCAAGAATATGGTGGAGTAGTTCCCGAACTTGCAAGTAGAGCACATTTACAGAACATTATTCCGGTGGTAGAATCAGCTATAAAAAAAGCAGGAATCACCAAAGAAAACATCGATGTGATTGCTTTTACAAAAGGTCCAGGGCTTTTAGGCTCTTTAATTGTTGGAACTTCTTTTGCTAAAACTTTTGCGTTGGCTATGGATATTCCACTGGTTGATGTTAATCATATGTACGGACATATTTTGGCTCATTTTATTGATGATGAGAATAAACCAAAACCAAAATTCCCCTTCCTCTGCCTGACCGTCTCTGGCGGACATACACAAATTGTTGTTGTTAATGGATATTTAGACATGGAATTGGTCGGTACAACAATCGATGATGCTGCTGGAGAGGCTTTTGATAAAGCTGCAAAAATGTTAGGTTTCCCATACCCTGGTGGGCCTTTAATCGATCGTTATGCAAAAAATGGCGATGCTTCAAAATTCAAATTTGCCAAACCTCGAGTGGGTGGCTACAATTTTAGTTTTAGTGGATTAAAAACATCAATCCTATACTATTTACAGAAGCAAGAGAAATTGAATCCTAACTTTATTGAAGAAAACAGAGATGATTTATGTGCATCTATACAAAAAACAATCGTTGATATTCTCTTGAAACAATTATTTGAAGTTGCAAAGGATCTAGATATCAAAGAAGTTGCAATAGCTGGTGGGGTTTCCGCGAACTCAGAATTAAGAAGTCGATTAAAAGAAATTGGGCAAAGCAAACAAATAGCAACCTACATACCTCGTTTTGAATACTGTACAGACAATGCTGCAATGATTGCAATTACAGGTAAATTCATGCACGAGAAAGGGTTAATTGCTGACCAAAGCGTTTCAGCAAAAGCCAGAATTAAATTCTAATAAATATTCATTGGGAACATTGATTTGATAATTCAAAAGTCAAAAACTTGCTAAATCAGTTTATTATCAATAGTTTAAACGATAATTCTAAATTAGATGTCATGCAAGAAACAGTAAAACCAACATTAGTAGAGAAAGAAATTATTCAAAATTTAGCTTTTAATGATGATCTTTCAATTAAACAGCATCCAAATGTTCATTCTCAAATAGAAAAAGCAACTAAACTTGGAAATTCATACAGAAGAAAAGTTTCTATCCTTTTCCACGCAGATTCTGGTTTTAAAAGAGTTGACACAACAATTTGGGCCAATGGTTCTAAATACATCTGCTTAAAGGGTGGAGTTTGGATTCCGAAAGAAAGGATTATAGAAATAAAAGTTTAAATCAAATATGATTTCTTGTATAAACATAGGAATCCAAGCTTAATTCCATTAAAGTTCTTTTTTTCTTCAAAGGATTGTCTATTTTTGCAACAATACTTATCAATTATAGATTTAATTAAAATGACGAAACTTTTTCTAATATTATTGACGCTGATTACGACCGTCCTAAGTTCTTTAAATTTAAATGCCCAGTTAGAATTCCCTGAAGATAAAGTCAGTTGGAAATTCTCTGTAGAACAAAGTGGTGAGGAAGCTACAATTATCGCTACAATTACGATGGTTGAGCACTGGCACATATATGCCGTTCATATTCCTGAAGGTTCCTTTACCCTTCCTACTGAATTAAATTTAAAACCTTCTTCAGATTTCAAATTAATTGGTAAGATTACTGAACCGAAACCAATTTTCGTGCATGATGATTTAGCAGATGAGGATCTGTACTTTCATTCCAACACGATTGTATTAAAACAAAAAATTAGAATCCTTACTCCTAAGGATTTCACTGTGAAAGGTGTATTTGCTTTTCAAACTTGTGACGATACGCATTGTCTGCCTCCTCATGAAGTTGAATTTGAAGTCAAAGTAAAAGGAGCTAGAAGAAGTGCAGTTGAAGCTCCACCTGACGAAATTACAGAAACGAATAATGAAAATGAAGAAACGAATAATGAATCTATCGCCCCAGAAGATGAAAACAATTCTGATTCTACTGTAGCCGCAACTTCTCAAGATGAGAACACCGAGACACATTCTTCGGAGAATGAAAGCACAACCGTCACTGAAAGTGAAATTAATGATGAATCTGAGGATAGTGAATCAAAATCAATGTGGACAATCTTCATAATTGCATTTGCTAGTGGTTTAGCAGCATTGTTAACGCCATGTGTTTTCCCAATGATTCCAATGACGGTTAGTTTTTTCACAAAACAGAGTAAATCAAAAGCTGAAGGAATTAAAAACGCCATTATTTTCGGAATATCAATTATTGTGATTTTTACACTTTTAGGAACAGTTGTAACAGCAATATTTGGTTCAGATTCTTTAAACGCAATGTCCACAAACGTATGGTTTAACCTTATATTCTTTGTTCTTCTGGTCGTATTTGCCGTATCCTTCATGGGGGCTTTTGAAATTCGTCTACCTACTTCTTGGTTAAACAAAGCGGATTCAAAAGCAGACAAAGGAGGTTTAATTGGCATCTTCTTTATGGCTCTGGCTTTAGCATTAGTATCTTTTTCTTGTACAGGTCCTATCATTGGATCTCTATTGGTTGAATCTGCAACAATGGGAGGTTACGCACCTGCAATTGGAATGTTTGGTTTCTCTTTAGCCCTTGCTTTACCTTTTACTTTATTTGCTGCATTCCCAGGTTGGTTAAATTCTTTGCCAAAATCAGGAGGTTGGTTGAATACAGTCAAAGTAGTTTTAGGTTTCTTAGAATTAGCTCTTGCTTTTAAATTCTTATCAAACGCTGATTTAGTGGTTCAAGGACACATGCTTGAAAGAGAATTATTCTTAGCAATATGGATCGGTATTTTCGGAGTTCTTGCTTTGTATTTATTTGGAAAAATCTCGTTACCTCATGATGATAAAGTAGAACGTTTATCTGTTGGTCGTGCTTTGTTTGGAACAACGGTTGTTATTTTCGTTATCTATTTAATTCCTGGTTTATGGGGGGCTCCTCGTAAAATCATCAGTGGTTTTCCACCTCCGATGTCATACAGCGAGTCACCAATGGGACTTGGAGGTTCTGGTGGAGGTCATTCTTCTTCTTCATCTGAAATAGTTGAAGGAATGCACGCTGGTGAACATGGAATTATGCTTTTTCATGATTATGATTTAGGTATTGCTTACGCGCAAAAGGTAGGTAAGCCTGTACTTCTCGATTTCACAGGATATGCATGTGTAAATTGCCGAAGAATGGAATCGAATGTTTGGGGTGCCCCAGTCGTTTTAGATATTCTAAAAAATAAAGTGGTGATGATTTCGCTTTACGTAGATGATAAAACGAAACTTCCTAAAGAAGAACAAATCACTGTTCAAGTAACGGATAAAATTACACGTAACTTGAAATCTTATGGTAATAAATGGAGCCATTTGCAAGCAACGAGATATCAAACCAATTCTCAACCTTATTACAGAATGCTTGGTCCAGATTTAGAAGATTTAGAGAATGGTTCTGCAGATTATCAAGATCACGGTACACCGGAAGCATTCGAAAAATGGCTTTCTAAAGGGTTAGAATTGTATAAAAAATAAAAAATAGTAGGTGCAGGTCACAACTTGCACCTACTATTTTTGTTACATTCGTGTAAACAATCGTTATACTAGCGAAAATTGCATTTATGAAACAAATTTACATTCTACTTTTCTTATTTCTACCATTTATACAAAACGCACAAGTAAATAATGGATTAACTCCAGAAGAACGTGCCTACCTCTATCACATCGTTAAAAAAAGTCCTATTTTAAATAATAATTTTGGACGTTTTTTTGATTATCAAGGTCCTGAAATTCTTTACCCTAACAAAAAAGTTAATTTTGATTCTGTTGAGTTGCTGATTATCAATCAACCGGATTTGTTAATTATCCGAAAAGAAGAAATCGCAAAATCTCCTAAAGGTTTGATTGCAGAAGCGGCAAATAAAATGGCACTTTGGGAATTGAATAAAGTTTTACTCGAAAAACGAAATTCTCCAAACGATTTAAAACAATACGAAAATGAATATGCAACCTTTGAGAAATTCTTACTCGAAAAATTGCCTCCTATTGCAAAGAAAAATATAAACGGAAAAGCTACTGTTCATCCCAAGATGCTCAATCTACTCAATCCAAGTTTGTCTTTTGATGATAAATATATGTTTGTGCATTCATTACGTTACCCAACGATTAATGATGAATTCTTGACACTCGAAGCAATAAACTACGCCATCAATGAATATGTTGAGAAAAGAACCTACGAAATTTTTCGTTCTTTGGGCGGTCAAGCAGAATATTTCCAAAATGTTCTCGTAGCTGCAGGTGATGGTTCATCTACGACAGGTATTCTCGAAGAAAGAGAAAAAGATGAAAAAGGTCGTTGGAACAAAGGTTTACCCAAGGCTGTTGGACTCTTCCCTTATCAATTAGTGAAAGCAAAAACGCAAGTCAAAAAGAAAATTACTGAAAGTATTGAACCTATGCGTTATTCTGTGAACGATTTCAAAACTGCCGGTGAGAATAGGTTAACCAACCTCCATTTTGATGTATGGGGCTACAATTCTGAGAAGCAGACAACGGTAGTTATTGAGAAAAACGGACTAAATTACCACCTTTTTGGAGCTAAAGATACCCGTTTCCTCTCCCCTGACTCTACTTTCTCCGATGGAACAACTTTTCAGGCGATTATCAATGATTTAGAATTCAATAAAATTGCCAAATTGCATGAGATGATTTATGGCAAAAAAGGATTTGATTATTGGATTGACTACAACAAGAAGAAGAAAGATGCGACAGAATTAAAAATTGAAAAAGCAGAGAAACAATATTCTGATATGGGTTATTCTCCAATAACGACAAAGAAGAAACCTTCTCATAAAGTCAAAAAGTCACAACGAAAAGCCATTAAAAAAGGATCTGGCTCAGGTTCTTTTGATGCTACTCCAACAACTGATTCTGGTCGAAAAGAAAGAAAGAAATTACAAAACAAGATTATTGGGCTTTACAATTTATTTGAAGCCTACAAACGAAAAATAGCCGAATTAGAGCAACAAAAAGCAGAAGCAATTGATTTAATGGCAACTTACTCGCGAAAGCTGGATGTTTACAAAAGAATTATGGGCCATCGTTGGGCAACTTACGAAGAAAAAGATGGATTGTACATTTTTGAAGACTCTACAACTTTTGACATTCTCACACAAGAATTTCAGTTTCCAGCGAGTGATTCAGTGGAGAATTTTGAAGTTCGTTGGATTGCTATTCCTGAATCGTCTTTGTCTAAGTCAGCTGATGAAGTCATGATTCACATCAATGTTATGGACGCAGCACCTAATTACAATGCTCGAATTAACTTGCAATTACAAGATGTCTTTGCTTCTGATGATTGGAAATTGAACCAAGCTTTATTCTCGGAAAAAGATAGCGTTGCTTTGCAAATATTCTTCGAAGGACTGCTCGATAAAAAAGTAGATTTTTCTATCATTGCTCGTGGACAAGGAATTGCAAAATGGAACGGAGTTGAAGCAGTATATGATGGTCACCCTATAGAATTATCCAATTACCCAAATGGAAAAATGGATAGTAACTTTGTTCGGCTACGAGTTTCTCATGTTTTCGTTCAGATGGGAAGAGAAATTCGATTAGAAGTCAATTCATATACTGACCCTGTTAAATCTAACATTAAAATCACTGACCCGACTATTCTCAGCGCAATGCAAAAGCATCAATTATCAAAAAACGAAATCCTCAGTGCTTACCGAACAGCGTCTATTTTAAAACAATTGAAAAATGAAATCAATGTACTTGCAGGTAAATATTTATCCAGAGAAGATGCTAAAATTGTGATTGACCGATTTAATAAAACGATTGCAAAAGTGAAAGTTTCTGTCGGAAGAACTTCGTTGAAAATGTAACTATGAGATGGTATAGATTGTTATACTCCGAATGTTAACATGGGGTGCCCACCCAAGTATCTATCACTTGCTTATTTAGGTGTATAATGTATAGTGTATAGTCCTAAAAAAGCCCTCAATTAAGAAGGCTTTAATAATGAATTTGGGAAAAAACTACTACTTAATTGAAGGGTAGGCTACCCCAATCTCAGGAAATCTTTGAAACATTTTATATAATGTTTTAAACATAGCTGGACTAATCTTTCCTCCAACCCATCCTGTACAATAAAAAGCATATTCTTCATCGTGTTCAACATCAATAAAATATGCCTCAATTTCAACATTAGAATTAACTGATGTATGAGTTGAATAGAATGTTCCATAATTAGTTACAGACCACATTCCTTGAGTGGAATATGTTTGTTCATGACCTTTCATGTTAATATGTATAACCGCATCTGGATTGATTGCTCTAAAAGTCGAATCTACCTCTTCAGTTGTCCATTTTTTATATGGAGGGAAATAATCATTTGCAATCACAATATTAAATCCTTCTTTTTTTGCGACCTTTTTCATTTTCTCCCTCGTCTTTATACCTGCATTTGTAATAACTAATATCTTTTGATATGTCTTTATTTGATGTTTTGGGTTCACCCAATAATTCAAGCCATATGCTAACTTTTCTTGAGAAAAAGAATCAAAAGTGAGTAGAATAAAGAGGAAGTAGAATAAAAAATATTTTTTTTTCATTTTTTTAAATAATTAGTGTATGTCTTCTAATAAAATTAATCTTATTTACTAAAATTTAAGCGAATTATCTGCTAATTTAGTTTAAATTTTTCATATTGTTTATTTCTAGCTACTAAAGTTTTCTTTTTGTCCTTTATTCCAAAAGTTCCATGCGAACCATTCGCGTAGCTCTCCTCTCAACAAGAAACCTTCAAAACAGCACCTTCACCTACTCCATCATAGTAATCTTCACCACTACATGATGAAATTTCGGATAATATGTTCCTGGTTGAAACGTAAAAGTTTTAACGTAATTTTTAATGGTAAACGTTGCTGGTGTACTTTTTAAATTAGTTTCCACCAATCTTGCACTGGTTACTTTTCCTTCTCTATTAACGGCCAATTCATATTTTGCATAGCCATTTGCCATTCCTTCAATGATAAACGCAGGATTATTGAGCACTTTACGTCCTTCTTCTACCAATGTTCCACTGATAAGTTGACCGAAAGAGGATGATGAAATTAAGATGAATAAAAAAAGTAGTTTTCGCATTGTTTTTGTTTTAGTTGGCCTAAAATACAAATTTCAAACCAATTAGATATTTTTAAAATCAAACAAATCACTGTCTAGCATGTGGGTTGGATTGATATTTTTCATTGCATTAAAAATAGAAGAAGATCTTCCTGGGAATTCTTTCTCCCAGCTTGCTATCATTTTTTTGACTTTCTTGCGCATTAGATTTTCTTGTGAACCACAAAGCGTACATGGAATAATTGGGAATTGTTTTTCTTCTGCATAAATCTCAATTTCAGCTTCTTTACAGAATATTAATGGGCGAATTACGACATGTTTACCATCATTTGTGCGATATTTTGCTGGCATCGTTGCAATTTTAGCACCGTTGAATAAATTCATAAAAAATGTTTCGATTGCGTCGTCGCGATGATGTCCCAATGCTATTTTTGTTGCCCCCAATTCTTCAGCCAAGGTATATAAATTCCCTCGGCGTAATCGTGAGCAAAGACTGCACATTGTTTTTCCTAATTCTATTTTCTCACGAACAATGCTATAGGTATCTTTCTCTAAAACTTTAAACTCAACACCTAAATCTTGCAAATAATTGGGTAGAATATGTTCAGGAAAATCGGGCTGTTTCTGGTCGAGGTTAATGGCAACAATCTCAAAATCTATATCCGATTCTTTCTGAAAATGCAAGAGCATGTCCAACATTGTGTAACTATCTTTCCCACCGGATAAGCAGACCATTACTCTATCTCCATTTTCAATCAAATCATAGGTTTGCATAGCATTCCAAACATCACGACGCAAATGTTTTCGAGATCGATTTATTATTTTTTCTCTATCTTTTGGTGACAAATCACTCAAAACAGTATTTTCTGTGGAAATTTCACTCATAATTTATGCAATTTCTTGCCAATTGGGTTTATTTCGAAGAATGTCAATGAGTACTTTTCGAACTCCTGCATTCTCTGCTAATTCTAATTTAGGGTCTTTGGTCAATAATTTTTTAGCAACATCTCTCGTTAAAGAAACCAATCCGCCATCTTTTGCAAGATTTGCTATTTTTAAATCCAACAAACCTGACTGCTGTGTTCCCATAATATCTCCAGGACCTCTTAATTGCAAATCAACCTCTGAAATTTCAAATCCATCATTGGTTCTCACCAATGTTTGCATTCTTTTCAGACTATCTTTCGATATTTTGTCGCCTGTCATGAGGATGCAATATGATTGTTCTGCCCCACGTCCTACCCTACCTCTCAATTGATGCAATTGTGAAAGACCAAAACGTTCAGCCGATTCGATAACCATCAACGAAGCATTTGGAACATTCACACCAACCTCAATCACCGTAGTTGCCACCATAATTTGAGTTTCACCTTTAACAAAACGATTCATTTCAAATTCTTTGTCCTCCGGTTTCATTTTTCCGTGAACAATACTCAAATGATATTTAGGTCGAGGAAATGCACGTGTAATAGCCTCAAAACCTTCCATTAAATTATTATAATCGAGTTTTTCTGACTCTTGAATCAATGGATATACAACATATACTTGTCTTCCCAAATCAATTTGTTCACGCATGAATCCAAACAATCTCGCACGACTGCTCTCGTATTTGTGCAAAGTAACAATGGGTTTTCTACCCGGTGGCATTTCATCGATAACTGAAACATCTAAATCACCGTAGAATGTCATAGCGAGCGTACGAGGAATTGGTGTTGCCGTCATCACAAGAACATGAGGTGGTGTAGTGTTTTTCTTTCTCATTTTAGCTCTTTGTGCCACTCCAAAACGATGCTGTTCATCAATCACAACCAATCCTAAATTTTTAAATTTTACTACATCTTCAACAAGTGCATGCGTACCAACGAGGATATTTACTTCTCCATTGAGCAAATCTTCGTGAAGAATTTTTCGGTCTTTCTTTTTTGTTGAACCTGTCAATAATCGCACATCAACATTCATTTCGGAGAGCATCTCTTTGATAGATTCAAAATGTTGGGTTGCCAGAATTTCTGTCGGAGCAATTAACGCAGCTTGAAAATCATTCCCAATTGCTAAAAGCATTGACAAAAGAGCTACTAATGTTTTTCCTGACCCTACGTCACCTTGCAAAAGTCGATTCATATGATGACCGGTTGTAAAATCTTTCCGAATTTCTTTGAGTACCCGTTTTTGAGCACCTGTTAATTCAAACGGAATGTGTTTATCATAGAATTCATTGAATGCCTCCCCTACTTTTGCAAAAATAAAACCTGAAGACTTATTCATTGAAATTTTCTTTCGCATCAATAATTCCATTTGCAAGAAGAATAATTCTTCAAATTTTAAACGCAATCGAGCATTTCTTGCCTCTAATTCTGATTTAGGAATATGAATTGTGTACAAAGCTTCTTCTCTCGTCATTAAGCGATTTTCTTCAACAATATTTTGAGGTAAAATTTCTTCAATCTGTCCTTTCATTAAATTCAAAAGGGGAAGAATAATTTTCTGTAAACCTTTCGTATTCAACCCCATTCTGTTCAATTTTTCTGTACTTGAATAAACAGGTTGGAAACCAATTTGCAATTGCTTCTTCGGGTCAACAAATTCAGGATGAGGAATATTCCATTGTCCTCTAAAAATAGTTGGCTTTCCGAAAACAATGATTTCTTCGTTAATTTTTAAAGAGGAACGAATCCAATCTGCGCCTTTGAACCAGACTAAATCTACCACCCCAAAGTCATCTTGAAATGTTGCGTGAAGGCGTTTTCCTCTCCCCATTCCAGAATCAAATATCCGAGTAATTCTCCCTTTAATTTGCGCAAAGCCATCTACGAGGTGCAATTCTGAAATTTTGTGAAATTTAGAACGGTCAACATAGCGAAATGGAAAATACTCGAGTAAATCTTGGTAATTAAAAATACGCAATTCTTTCTTCAGTGCCTCTGCTTTTTGAGGACCTACTCCTTTAAGATATTCGATAGGTGTTTGAAGAAAATTATTCACAATTGTAAAAATAATGAAATGATTGATATTTTGATAAGCACAATGTAGAAATGAAGGATGTAGAAATGAAAAATGAAGAATTTTTACAATTCTTGGTCAAAGATATCCACCATATACTCATACAAATCAGGATGTTTCTTTTTGAATTGGTGTGGACTGCTGAAAAAGTATTCACTTACAACAGCCAAAAATTCTGCATTATTTGTTAATGAATAAGGATTTATATCAGATTTTCGTTGCATGATTTCTTCCATTTCCTCTTTTATTTCAAAAAGCCAAGAGCCGACATAAGAATGTTCCAACAATCTTTCGGGAACACCATCAATTTCTCCGTCTGCTCCATCCAAAAGGTGGACAAATTCATGAATCCCTACATTGTGTTTGGTTCTGCTCCCATTAAAACCGGCCAATAAATCGGGCTTGGAAAGAATCACAGTTCCTTTCAATCCTTTATTCCCAACCATTCCTGTGATGAATTGCTGGTGATTTTTATGTTTAACCGTATTAAAATCCTCGTCAAAACTACCTGGATAAATTAGTACAGTTCTTACAGAAGGGTAATTAAAATTTGGAAAGGCAAAGGTTGGAATAACTGCAGAACAAGCTACAAGAAGGCGAACCTCATCATTGATTGACGTACTGACAGCTTCGATTTTTTTGGTTGCTAAAAAACGGAGGACTTGTTTTTCGAAAAGTTTTTTTTCTTCTTCATCCAATTCTCTGTAAAAAAGTACTTTTTGAGTTAAAATTGAGCGCCATTCTTCGCTAAAATCTTGATTAACAAATATTTTTAGAGCTTCTTCTTTTTTTACCTCCTTATATTTCTTCCAAATAAGAATAAAAACAATCAACGAGGCAAGAATCACAAATATGATGAGTTCCATTTCTTTTTTATTCAAAAATAGTTGTTTTAATTGTTCATTTTGTAATTTCGCTGTTAAATAAAAATAATTCCATGATGAAAACCTTTTTTTCAGTCGTTTTTCTTTCGTTTCAAATTATTTTATTTGCTTCATGTAATGAAACGAATACACCGAGTGAAACCCCAGTACAAGTTTCTAAAGTTGAAAACGATGATTCCCTCGAAATTATACAAAAAGTAAACAACGTTGACACAACCATTCACATCCCGAATTATCCCCATTTATACGAAAGGTATATGGAGTTAGGACTTTCTCACGATACAATGGGACGAAAAAAAGAAGCTCCTCGTTATTTTGTGCAAAATATTACAATAAGTAACCGGAAGTTAACAACCAATCAACGAAAAGAACTTTTTATTTCTATCATTTTAACGAACACATTAAAAGTGAACGAAAAAATGATGGTTACAAGAGAGAAAATGATGGCAACTTTAAGTCAAGATACATACAACGCATCTGATTCTATTTTTTTAGATAGTATTTGTCACATCACTCATATTAAGAATAACGATTATTCTCAATTACCGATAAAATATGACATCATGCCACCATCTTTGGTTATTGCGCAAGCCATTGTCGAAAGTGCTTGGGGAACTTCTCACTTCTCTGTTGAAGGGAATTCTCTTTTCGGTGAACATATGCCACACAATGCTAAAGGAAAATATATTCAAGCTTCAGGTTCAAGTGTGCGTTTAAGAGCTTTTGAAACAATAGAAGAAGCCATTACTGAATACATTGCCAATCTTAATAGAAACAATGCATACAAAGGAGTTCGAGAAGCCAGACATCATTTTAGAACAACAAACACAACTTTTAATGGTTTGCAATTAGCTGAAAAAGAAGGGCATTATTCTGAAATGGGCAATTCATACATTACGACAATTAAAGGAATCATTACCCATAACAAATTGCATCAATTTGATGATGTTGTTTTGAGTGAAATGAGAACAGTTTTGATTAATGTTTTGAAGTAAATCACTCATTTAATATGCTTGGAGAAAATTTTAATGAATTAATAAGAAAAGAATTAAGATTTTTTACAAATATTCATTGGAGTGAAATTCCAACAATCCAATTAACAACTGACTTCTTTAAAAAAAACGATGCGAAAAATGTTTTAGATATCGGTTCTGGAATTGGAAAATTCTGTATTATTAGCGCACTTAACTCAAACATCCATTTCACGGGAATTGAAATTAGAGAAGTTTTACACAACGAAGCATTGCGTATTTCTAAAATTTATAATTTAAAAAATATCACATTCATTCAAGCTGATGTTAAAGAAATCGACTTCTCCCCTTTTGATGCTTTTTACTACTACAACCCTTTCTGTGAACATATTGCTGTCGAGAACTGGATTGAGAAGAATGATTTCTTGGCTGAAGAAAAATACTATGAATACGAAGAAATTGTATTGAATAAACTCGAAAAAATGAAAGAAGGTACACTCGTCGTTCTTCATTATGCAAAAACTTTCTTTCTCTCAGAGAATTTTCAACTCATCGACATCAAACAAAATGGAGAATTAACTTTTTGGAAGAAAATAAAATAAAACTTACTTTTGAAGAAAATAATCTATCGCTAAATCATACGATTTCAGACCGAAGCCAAAAATACAACCTTCAGCAACGGCGGAGATCATAGAAACATGTCGAAAAGATTCTCTTTCCATGATATTGCTGATATGAACTTCTACAACAGGAACTTTTATCGCTTTCACACAATCTCTAATTGCAACTGAAGTATGTGTATATCCCCCGGCATTGAGAATAACTCCATCGTGATTAGAAGACTGAAGTGTGTCAATCATTACTCCTTCAATATTGGATTGAAAATAATCTAAATCAATTTTTTTATTCACTTTTAATGCCTCAAAGTAATCTAAAAACGATTCTTTCCCGTATATTTCTTCTTCTCGTTGACCAATTAAGTTTAAATTTGGTCCGTTGATTATTAAAAGTTTCATAAATGTCGAATTGGAATCGTAATATTAAGGATTTTGTTTCATACTTAAAAATTGAAAGAGGTTTAGCTGAGAATTCAGTGCAAGCTTATCAAAATGATGTTGTGAAACTTTACAATTATTTTGGAGAATCATCAAAAGATTTAAATGCAATTCAATACGAAGATTTACAACTCTTTATTGGAGATTTGTACGACCTTGGATTAAGCGCTAGAAGTCAGGCGAGAATTATTAGTGGTATCAAACAATTTTTTCAATTCCTCGTTTTGGAAGGGGAGATTGAAAACGACCCTAGTCAATTGTTAGAATTGCCTAAAATTGGTCGAAAATTACCTGAAGTACTTTCAATTAATGAAATCGATGAACTTATTAACGCAATTGATTTATCAAAAAAAGAAGGACAGCGAAACAGAGCAATCCTCGAGACTTTATACAGTTGCGGATTACGTGTAAGCGAATTATGCAATTTACAATTTGAGCAACTTTTTTTCAATGAAGGATTTATCCGCGTAATTGGTAAAGGAAATAAACAACGATTGGTTCCTGTGAGCGAAAGTGTGGAAAATGAGATTGATTTGTATATCGAAGACATGAGAAATCATCTTAAAATAAAACCTGGTAATGAAAGTTTTGTATTTCTCAATCGCCGTGGGGCAAAACTCACAAGAGTCATGATTTTTACGATTATCAAAGATTTAGCAAAGAAAATTGATTTAAGAAAAACCATTTCTCCGCACACATTCCGTCATTCTTTTGCTACTCATTTATTAGAAGGAGGAGCAAATCTTCGTGCAATCCAAGAAATGTTGGGGCATGAGTCCATTCTTACTACTGAAATTTACACACATCTCGATCAATCATTCTTAAAAGAAGCCATCATTTCTTTTCATCCTAGAAATATGAAATAAAGAGAAAAATGAATTCTCTTGACGAAAATCATTTTTATTTCAAATCTTGTCCTTAACTTTGTAAACTAGTTTTTACATCCTATGAAGATTTTCAAAAAATACACTTTCGATTCTGCGCATTATTTGCCAAACGTTTCTGACGACCATAAATGCAAGAGAATGCATGGGCACACCTATCTTTTAACGGTTTTCATAGAAGGTAAAGTTGACCCTAAATACGGGTGGATTATTGATTTTAATGATATCAAAGCGGTGTTAAATCCTATTATCGAAAGACTAGATCATCATACGTTGAATGACATTGAAGGTTTAGAAAACCCGACCTGTGAAATTTTAGCAGAGTGGTTATACAAAACAATTAAGAAAGAGTTGCCTTTATTAGAATCTATTGAAGTCTATGAAACACCAACCTCAGGTGCAATTTACAGCGAAAAATAAATCTTTTTTAATCGACTACTTTCCCGTATAAATCATAATGATCCGCTTTGGTAATTTCAACCATTGCAAAATCTCCCAACCGTACAAAGTGTTCATCTTTTCGGACTAAAACCTCATTATCCACATCCGGAGAATCATATTCTGTTCTGCCTATAAAAAAATCGCCTTCCACTTTATCAAAAAGTACTTTAAAAACTTTTCCTATTTTTTCTTGATTTAATTCATAGCTTATTTGCGATTGCAATTCCATGATTTTATCGGCACGTTCTTTTTTCAATTCTTCGGGAACATCATCTTCAAAATTGTAAGCGTGTGTATTTTCTTCATGAGAATAAGTAAAAATCCCTAATCGTTCAAAACGAGAACGTTCTACAAAATCATACATCTCTTGAAAATCTTCTTCTGTTTCTCCAGGATAACCAGAAATTAAAGTTGTTCTCAAAGCAATTCCAGGTACTTTTGCTCTTAAATCTTTGATTAATTGCTCCGTTTTCTCACGAGTAATTCCACGACGCATGGCTTTTAACATTTTAGTTGAACCGTGCTGCAAAGGAATATCTAAATAATTACAAACATTCTCTCGATTATTCATTACATCTAAGACATCCATTGGGAAATTATTCGGAAAAGCATAATGCAATTTTATCCATTCAATTCCTTCAACGTCAGCCAATTTATCTACCAATTCAGCCAATGCTCTTTTTTTGTATAAATCTAAACCATAATAGGTCAAATCTTGCGCAATCAACATTAATTCTTTCACTCCTTTTGCAGCCAAAGCTTTTGCTTGCTTCACCAAATCTTCCATTGGAGTTGACTTATGTCCACCACGCATAATTGGTATAGCGCAAAACGAACAAGGTCGATCACACCCTTCTGCAATTTTAAAATAAGCATAATGAGTTGGAGTTGTCAATAAACGTTCTCCGATTAACTCGTGTTTATAATCCGCTTTTAAAGTTTTTAATAAATGTGGCAATTCTTTTGTCCCGAAGAAAGCATCCACTTCAGGGATTTCAGCTTCTAAATCATCTTTATAACGTTGAGAAAGACAACCGGTAACATAAACTTTGTGTACTAAACCTGCTTTTTTAGCATCCGCAAAGCTCAGAATCGTATCGATTGATTCTTGTTTTGCACTATCAATAAATCCACAAGTATTAATGATGACAATTTCACTATCTTCACTTTGTGATTCGTGTTCAACGTCAAAGTTATTTCCTTTTAATTGAGCCATCAATACTTCAGAATCAAATAAATTTTTAGAGCAACCTAACGTTACCACATTTACCTTATTCTTTTTAAGCGTTTTCGTTTTCATAGTACAAAGATAGACATTCAAGAATGTTTTCAACTTTCATTCGTGATTTTATTTAAATGGTATTATATTTGAAATATCAAAAGAAACTAAAATTATGAAATTATTTATTCCAATTGCGTTGACAACCCTTTTATTCTCTTGTAGTAATTCTAAAGAAGCTGCAAATACAACTAACACAACTGTTGATGAAAAGAAAGAACAAGTTGATGCGACTTACAATGACGCAAAGAATGAGATTGAAGAAAAGAAAGATGAACCTACAACTGATTTAATGACTCAAAAATCGATTGAAATCAAAGCACATTTTGGAGAATTTGCAGAATCCGATCCTATTACAATCCAATCTGCAATGGTTTCTGGTAACACTTTAATACTTACCGTTTCTTATTCTGGAGGATGTAAAGAACATTCTTTTGACATGGTTGGAAGTCAATTTGTAGCTAAATCACTCCCTCCTATTCGTCAATTAAAATTGATTCACAAGAATAATGATGATAAATGCAAGGCAATTGTTACAAAAACAATTTCTGTAGATATTCGAGAAATGGCAGACAGGCAAGAATCAGGTTCTGAAATCGTTTTTAATTTACAAGGATACGAAGGACGAATTAATTATAAATATCAATAACTTTTACGATGAAAATTGGCGTTTTACTATCCGGAAATGGTGTTTACGATGGCGTAGAAATTCAAGAAGCTGTTTTAACATTATTAGCCATCGATGAAATTGGCGCAGAAGCCGTTTGTATTTCGATTGACAAAGACCAATATCATGTAATCAATCATCTAACTGGTGAAGAGATGAATGAGAACAGAAATATGCTTGTTGAAAGTGCTCGAATAGCAAGAGGTGATGTCAGAGAAATTTCTACAGTTGAACCAGCAGATATCGACGCTTTGATTATTCCTGGTGGATTTGGAAGTGCGAAGAACTTCACGACTTGGGCATTCAACGGACCTGATGGTGACATTTTACCTGAAGTGAAATTATTATTGGTAAACCTTGTCAATATAGGTAAGCCAATT
>JAJRQQ010000042.1 GCA_024280155.1 Bacteroidota bacterium | reverse complement strand
TAAAATGAATCAAGCAGAAGTGAAAGTTGCCGTAGCAGCAGATATTCTTGCTATGGTTATTTTAAAATCACCAGGTTCTTTTGGGGCAGATGTAGTTTTTGGATCGTCACAACGTTTTGGTGTGCCAATGGGTAACGGTGGGCCTCATGCTGCATTTTTTGCATCGAAAGAATCCTTCAAACGTCACATGCCAGGTCGTATTATCGGTGTTTCCAAAGATGTTGATGGAAATCAAGCTTTGAGAATGGCATTGCAAACGCGTGAACAACACATTAAACGTGCTAAAGCAACATCAAATATTTGTACTGCTCAAGCATTATTAGCCGTTATGGCGAGTATGTATGTCGTTTATCACGGACCTGATGGAATGAAAAATATCGCAAATACAATTCATTCTTTGGGGACAAAAACGGCCAATGGACTAAAAGAATTAGGCGTTTCTGTTTCTGAGAATCAATTCTTTGATACGATTCACATTACAGGTGTTGACGTAGAGAAAGTAAGAGGTTTGGCTTTGGAGAATGAGTTCAATTTCAATTACATCAATGAGAATGAATTGACCATTAACTTTGGCGAAACACATACAGTGAACCATGTTAATACCATTCTTGAAATTTTCTCAAACATTACTGGAAATTCAATTCTTGCAGCAAATGATGAGGTAGTGTCAAGCTTGAATGAAAATTCTTTGAGAACGGATGAAATTTTTACTCACCCAACATTCAATTCTTTTCATACTGAAACGAAAATGATGCGTTACATCAAACGCTTAGAAAATAAAGATTATTCATTGGTACATGGAATGATTCCGTTAGGGTCTTGTACAATGAAATTGAATGCAGTAAGTGAATTGATACCAATTACCAATCCTCAATTTGCAAATATTCATCCTTTCGCTCCTTTAAATCAGATGGAAGGTTACACAGAAATGTTGAAAGAATTAGAAAAAGATTTGTGCGAGTGTACAGGTTTTGCAGGGATGTCTTTGCAACCAAATTCTGGTGCTCAAGGAGAATACGCAGGATTGATGGTGATTAAAGCATACCATGAAGCAAATGGAGATTTTAATCGAAAAGTGATATTAATTCCTTCTTCTGCTCATGGAACCAATCCAGCTTCTGCTGTGATGGCCGGATTTGATATTGTAGTTACAGGTTGTGATGAACAAGGAACCATCAATGTTGATGAGTTGAGAGAGAAAGCGACTGAATTGAAAGATACTTTGGCTGGTTTGATGGTAACTTACCCGTCAACACACGGAGTTTACGAAGAAAGTATCGTTGAAATTACAGATATTATTCACCAAAACGGCGGACAAGTGTATATGGATGGTGCAAATATGAATGCACAAGTTGGATTGACAAATCCAGGGAATATTGGTGCAGATGTTTGTCACTTGAATTTACATAAAACTTTTGCCATTCCTCACGGAGGTGGTGGGCCAGGTGTTGGACCAATCGGTGTTGCGAAACATTTAGTTCCTTTCTTGCCAGGTTCTAAGTTGGTTGAAGCAGGTGGAGAAAAAGCAATCAATGCGGTTTCTTCTGCTCCTTATGGCTCGGCATTGATTTTATTGATTTCTTACGGTTACATCAAAATGTTAGGTGCTGAAGGATTGAGAGAATCAACAGAAATGGCCATTTTGAACGCAAACTATATCGCGAATTCATTGAAAGATGATTTCGATATTCTTTATACAGGAAAAAATGGTACGGTTGCTCATGAAATGATTTTAGATTGTCGTGATTTTAAAAGAACAGCAGGTGTGGAAGTTGGTGATATCGCCAAACGTTTGATTGATTATGGTTTCCATGCACCGACAGTCTCTTTCCCAGTTGCAAGTACATTAATGGTTGAACCAACCGAAAGTGAAGACAAGGAAGAAATGGATCGTTTCATCGATGCAATGAAATCAATTCGTAATGAAATCCGTGCGATTGAAAATGGTGATTTAGATGCAGCAAATAACGTGTTGAAAAATGCGCCTCACACAGCAGAATGTTTAATCAGTGGAGAATGGAATTATCCTTATTCTCGTGAAGAAGCTGCTTACCCAGTTGAATCTTTGAAAGAAAATAAATATTGGGCACCTGTTCGTAGAATAGATGATGCTTATGGTGATCGTAATTTAATTTGCGCTTGCCCAAGTGTTGAAAGCTACGTGGAGGCATAGTGAATTGATGAATTATTGAAAAGCATTCTTCGAAAGGAGAGTGCTTTTTTTGTTATATTTAGTGGATATAAAATCAAACAAACTGAAAACATCTTCCAGAATAGCATCTATTTTTAACGCTTCTCAACTTGAAGAGTCGATTACTGGAATTCCATCTTTTCATCTCTCAGAATTAAATCTTCCATCGGAAATAGATTTTGAATTGCCTACCAATTTACGTTTAGGTCATTTAGTTGAGAGAGTCGTTGGTGGATTATTAAAAACATCAAATAATTTCTCGGTTCTTCATGAGAATACACAAATCATTCAAGAAAAAACAACCATCGGTGAAATTGATTTTATTGTAAAAAATCTGCAAACAGATACAGTTTATCACCTTGAATTGGCGTATAAGTTTTACTTATTCGATCCTCAAATTTCTTCGAAACAAGTCAATAATTGGATAGGGCCTAATCGGAAAGATTCTTTAGTGGAGAAACTTGAAAAACTCAAAACAAAACAGTTTCCATTGTTGTACGACCTCCGTTCAAAAACAACATTTCCAGCGCTTGATTTAGAAAAAGTGGAACAGGTGTTATGTTTGTTGGTTTCATTATTCATTCCTTATGCATTGAAAGAAAATTTACATCCCACTTTTCAGAAAGCAATCAAAGGATATTATTTAAACATCGAAGCTTTTATGTTTCAAAATCATTCTTCAAAAAAGTATTTTATTCCAACAAAAAAAGAATGGGGAATAGATCCTTCAGAAAATGATATTTGGTTGAGTTTTGAAGATGTTAAAGAGGAGGTTGAAAAAAGTATTGAAGAAAAACAATCTCCGCTATGTTGGGAAAAAAATAGTGACTCCTTTACCGAATTTTTTATCACTTGGTGGTAATGGTTGCACTTTCGACACATTCCTTATTTTCTTAATAAATTAACACGGAGAATAGGAGCTTACACGGAGAATGTTATCTCTGTGTAGTTTTTCTCAATACCCTCTGTGTAAAATTTCAACAAAAGAACACTGAATTTATCAATCTCTCCTACCTCACTATCGTCACACTTCCTGTAAAATCGGCATCATCTGTACCTGTTTTAATGACATAAAAATAAGACCCCACAGGTAATCTACCTCCACCCGCTGAGCCTGTCGTGCCGGTTGCTGAGCTTGTCGAAGCACCGGCCCACGCTCTCTCTCCATACTTCCCTTCTTCACTTTCATACACCAAATTACCCCAGCGATTGTACACAAAAACCTTATTCTGTGGATACAATTCATCCAAATATAAAATCTCCCAAAAATCATTGATTCCGTCTCCATCAGGTGTAAAAGCCGTTGGAATAATCACTTTTCGCTTGATATTGAACTCAAAAATGCTTGTATCAGCACAATTGGGGTCGTATTGACACGCTACGAGCATGATTTCGTGTGTACCACTTGTGTTGAAAGTATGGTATTGTTCATTGTTATTCCCCACCAAGACGCTATCTATCCACCATTCAAATTGGTTGGCATTCTGCGAAGTGCTATTTGCCCAAATCACCATTGGAACATCTTCTCCACCAGGTGGATTGACCGTAAATAAAGCATTGGTATTATTTACCGAAGGTAAAAAGAAAGTTGTATCTACCGAGCAACCAGCTTCATCTTGCACGGTAATGGTAATAGTGCCTTCTGCTAAATTACTCAAAACACTGTCTGTTTGAAAAGCACCACCACTGCTGTAACTCAAATCGAGCCAACTAAACGAACTTGCATTTACAGCAATTTCTCCATCATTTGTACCGCATGTTGGCGGAGAAATAATCAGTGTATCAATTCTCGGTTGGCTGACCAATATTTGCAAAGGATGTACCACTGAACAAGAATCATTGTTCCAAATTCTTACGGTGTAATTCATGGAACTATCTGCGGTGAAAATAGGATTGGCACAAGTATCACAACTTAACCCTGTGCTGGGCAACCACTCGTATTTCTGTCCGCCCGAAACATTGAGTTGAAGTTGCGTTCCACGGCAAACAATTGTGTCGTTTGGTACGGAAACAGAAAAGGTATCGCAGGGAGTGGTGTAGGCGAGGAAGAGTTCGTGGATAGGATTGGTACCATCAGATGCACCTGGGTTTTGATATTGAAAAGCAAAATGAATTGAATCATTTGATGTTAGATACGGTTGTATATTCGCTAACGCGT
Source organism: Bacteroidota bacterium (assembly GCA_024280155.1). Classification (GTDB taxonomy): domain Bacteria; phylum Bacteroidota; class Bacteroidia; order Flavobacteriales_D; family Crocinitomicaceae; genus UBA4466. Next base: position 27,871 of record JAJRQQ010000042.1, on the reverse strand, counting down.
CTATACCATTCATTGTTATATTGGCTGTGTCATAATCATAACCAAATAAAGTTGAGTTTTGATAATAAAAAGAACCTCTGACTCCCGAGCAAGAGTGCTCTCCGGGTTCTACCCCGCCAACTAAGCCAAGATTGTTTCCATTTACAAAAACAAAACTTGAATCTTGAGGAACTTCACAGAAGTCTGTACCCTGAAAAGTAAAACCAATATCATTAAATGTATTAATAATGTTAATAGGTGAAACTATGTAGTTAATAGTATTTCCTGAATTTTGAGTATTAAAATAAACAACCGAGTTTACTCTTTGAAGAGCGGGGTTTTCATAAGTAACTAGTAAATAATAACTTCTATAAAAAGATATACTATTCATCCACTCTGAACCAGAATCAGGTGTAACGATGTTATAATTCAGAGTAGAAGCCGTGATAAACGGAGTTACATCAACAGAAAGAATGTGGTGTAATTGTGGTGCTCCTCCGACAATATATTCATAATACCCTGTACTTAAGCTATTGTTTAAGGATAATAAAACAGGATTATTATTGAATAAAATTATTTTATCACCAGGAAAATTTATAGCCAAAACAAATAATTCAGCACTTTTTATCGTGCTTCCTGGTTCTATCTGAACATTTACAGTTAACGTGTCCGTAAATGGCGAAGAATCTTTACCATCCCCAGTTATCCCTCCGTAAAATAAATCTTGTTTGTATAGATATTGAGCTGTTACGTTATTATATAAAACAATAAAAAAGAATATATAAATTAAGGTTAGAGATGTATAATTAAAAAAATATTTGTAATTTCCTTGCAATTGTCTTTTTTTTGAGTTGTAGCAAGTTAATAAAAATATTAAACAAAAAATACAGATATTATTCTTTCCTACCTCACCACCGTCACACTTCCTGTAAAATCGGCATCATTTGTACCTGTTTTTATTACATAAAAATAACTCCCCACAGGTAATTTGCCTCCACCCGATGCTGAGCTTGTCGAAGCACCGGCCCACGCTCTCTCTCCATACTTCCCTTCTTCACTTTCATACACTAAATTACCCCAGCGGTTGTACACAAAAACCTTATTCTGTGGATACAATTCATCCAAATATAAAATCTCCCAAAAATCATTGATTCCGTCTCCGTCAGGAGTAAAAGCCGTTGGAATAATCACTTTTCGCTTGATATTGAACTCAAAAATGCTTGTATCAGCACAATTAGGGTCGTATTGCCACGCAACGAGCATGATTTCATGTGCACCACTTGTGTTGAAAGTATGGTATTGTTCATTGTTATTCCCCACCAAGATGCTATCTATCCACCATTCAAATTGGTTGGCATTCTGCGAAGTGCTATTTGCCCAAATCACCATTGGAACATCTTCTCCACCAGGTGGGTTGACCGTAAATAAAGCATTGGTATTATTTACCGAAGGTAAAAAGAAAGTTGTATCTACCGAGCAACCAGCTTCATCTTGCACGGTAAGGGTAATAGTGCCTTCTGCTAAATTACTCAAAACACTGTCTGTTTGAAAAGCACCACCACCGCTGTAACTCAAATCGAGCCAACTAAACGAACTTGCATTTACAGCAATTTCTCCATCATTTGTACCACACGTTGGCGGAGAAATAATCAGTGTATCTATTTTGGGTTGGCTGACCAATATTTGCAAAGGTCTTACCACGGAGCAAGTATCATTGTTCCAAATTCTTACGGTATAGTTCATGGAACTGTCTGCGGTGAAAATAGGATTGGCGCAAGTATCACAACTTAACCCTGTGCTGGGTAACCACTCATATTTCTGCCCGCCCGAAACATTGAGTTGAAGTTGAGTGCCACGGCAAACAATTGTGTCGTTTGGTACGGAAACAGAAAAGGTATCGCAAGGAGTGGTGTAGGCGAGGAAGAGTTCTAATATTGCATTGGTTTTATCCCCCGAACTACCGATGTCTTGATATTCAAACTCAACATCAAAGGAAGTAGGGTTTGTTATGTATGACTGAATATTTGCAATTAAATCAATTCCGGACATGGTATTATTTGCCTCATCATTCCCTAAGCCGTAGAGTGTGGAGTCTTGGTAATAAAAAGACCCTGTAGGTCCTGAACAGTAATTTGAGTTTGGTTCTTGACCACCAATAAGACCTATTGGGTTGTTATTTATTTTAACGTAAGAGCCGTCTAAGAGGATAGAAGTGTCACATAAACCACTTGTATTAAGTGTTAAATTAGCATCATTGGTTAAATCAATTTTATTTATTTGATTGATTGTGTAACTTAGATTAGGCTCAACATTTTGGTTATTGATAATTATTGAGTACCCAGTAGGTTTAAAAGTAGATTTCTCATAAATAATATATAAATAATACTCTGTAGCTATTGTGCCAAAAGGAGTACCTATTTGATTAAATGGGGGGGTTATTGAATAGATATTGTTCGTTGTTGAAATATAGTCAGTTACATTAAAGTATGCAATCTTCTGATATGTAGTAATAGATGTTTGAAATGATTTAAATTCATTAGAAATAAAATTAACAGAGTCTAGGTTTAAAAGGGCCCCATCAAAAAGAATAGTTTTATTACTCACCTCATAAGTGTTTTCAGAATTATTTTTATAAATACTTATAAACAAATACGCTTCTTTAATAGTGCTACCAGAGTCAATATTTACTTCAAATTGCCCAGTATTACTTGAAAATCCCGGTGAGTACCCATCCCCCGTGATACCACAATGGCAAATATCTTGCTCAAAGATTATTTGAGAAAAACAAAAATTAAAATGCACTAAAACAAATGCTAAAAGTGTATATTTTAAAAAATATTTAGCTATTATTTGCAATTGTCTTTTTTTTGAGAGTTGTAGCAAGTTAATAAAAAATTTCAACAAAAGAATTTAGACCTTTAAGAGATAAGTTTAAGAAATCCCATTTTTTCATTTCGCATTCCTTGTTTTGTATTCCTTGTTCTCTAAGTAAATTAACACGGAGGATAGGAGGTTACACGGAGAATGTTATTTCTGTGAGCTCTGTGTAGTTTTTCTCCATACCCTCTATGTAAATTTCAACAAAAAATATAGAATTTAAAAGTCTCTCTCTCTTTCCCATGTTTTTTGTATATTTATTCTTCAAAATAAATCATTGAATCAACTATGAGTAACTATCATATCAAACACCTCGAAGAATATTTTAAAGTTTATCGTAAATCAGTGCAACAACCCGAAGTTTTTTGGAGTGAAATTGCAGAAGAACATTTTCTTTGGCGTAAAAAATGGGACAAGGTCTTGGAATGGGATTTCTCTAAGCCAGAAATAAAATGGTTCGATGGAGCGAAATTAAATATCACAGAAAATTGTATCGACAGACATTTATTGACGAATGGAGAGAAAACGGCAATTCTTTTTGAACCCAACAATCCTGATGAGTCAGCACAGCATATTTCCTATAATGAATTAGCCGAACGTGTTAATCAGATGGCAAATGTGTTAAAATCTAAAGGTGTTGAGAAAGGCGATAGAGTGTGTATTTATTTACCCATGATACCTGAGTTAGCAATTTCTCTTTTGGCTTGTGCGAGAATAGGAGCCATTCATTCTGTCGTATTTGCAGGATTTTCTTCTACAGCACTTTCTTCGAGAATCAATGATAGTGATTGTAAAATGGTCATCACTTCGGATGGTTCTTATCGAGGAGCAAAAACAATTGATTTAAAAAGCATTGTTGACGAAGCACTAAATGATTGTCCTAATGTGGAGAATGTTTTGGTTGTAAAAAGAATCAATTCTAACATCCAAATGAAAGAAGGTCGTGATGTTTGGTTGCAGCCTTTGTTGGATAATGCAAGCAAAGAATGTGCGCCAACAATTATGGATGCCGAAGACCCATTATTCATTCTTTACACATCTGGTTCTACGGGAAAACCCAAAGGAATGGTGCATACAACTGCAGGATATATGGTTTATACGGCATATACTTTTAAAAATATTTTTCAATATACCGACGATGATGTGTATTGGTGTACCGCTGATATTGGTTGGATTACCGGACATAGTTACATTGTTTACGGACCTTTAGCGAATGTTGCAACGACTGTTATGTTTGAGGGTGTGCCAAGTTATCCTGATTTCGGTCGATTTTGGGAAATAATTGACAAGCATAAAGTAACACAGTTTTATACCGCCCCAACTGCCATTCGTGCGTTAGCGAAAGAGAATTGAGAACATGTAAATAAGCATGATTTAAGTTCGTTGAAAGTATTATGGTCTGTTGGTGAACCTATCAATGAAGAAGCTTGGCACTGGTACAATGATAACGTAGGAAAGAAAAAAAGTCCTATCATCGATTCTTGGTGGCAAACAGAAACAGGGGGAATTATGATTTCACCAATACCTTATGTTACGCCAACCATTCCAACCTTTGCAACTTGGCCTTTTATGGGAGTTCAACCTGCGTTAATGGATGAAAATGGCAATGAAATCTACGGAAATCAAGTAGAAGGACGATTGTGTATTAAATTTCCTTGGCCGTCAATTGCGAGAACAATTTGGGGCGACCATCAGCGATACAAAGAAACCTATTTTTCGGCGTACGAGGATATGTATTTTACTGGCGATGGAGCTCTGAGAGATGCAACGGGTTATTATCGAATTACTGGTCGAGTGGATGATGTGATTATTGTTTCTGGACATAACTTAGGTACAGCACCAATCGAAGATATTATCAATGAACATCCGGCTGTGGCAGAATCGGCCATTGTTGGTTTTCCTCACGATATCAAAGGCAATGCCTTGTATGGATACGTTACTCTCAAAGAAACAGGTGAGGGTAGAATTCATGAGAATGTAGAAAAAGAAATCAATCAACTCATCTCAGAGCGCATCGGACCAATTGCTAAATTGGATAAGATTCAATTTACAGAAGGTTTACCGAAAACGCGTTCTGGAAAAATAATGCGTAGAATCCTCCGAAAAATTGCTGCAAATGAATTGGGTAATTTAGGAGATACTTCTACTTTATTGAATCCCGAAGTAGTGGAAGGGATTATTGAGAATAAGTTGTAATTTTGTAATTCTAAAAAGATGTATATGAAAAGAATTTTATTTTTTACGGTATTATTTACACTTGTTTTTTCTTGTAAGAAAAAGAATAATGAACCGGTTATTCATAGTAATACTACTCCAATTGCGAATGCAGGTCATCCGAAAAGTGTTTTGCAAGGCACAACAGTTACATTAGACGGTTCACAAAGTTCTGACGCTGAAAGTCAGCCTCTAACGTATAACTGGACATTTTCTTCTGTTCCTGCTGGTTCAGTAGCATCTTTTTCAGACGCAACTTCATCGCATCCAACTTTTGTTGCAGATTTAGAAGGAGATTATGTTGTTTCTTTAGTGGTAAGTGATGGTGCTTTGTCAAGTTTACCAGTCTCTGTGACGATCACATCAACAAGTTCATCAAATAATGCTGTTCCAATTGCAAATGCAGGTGCTGACAAGACTTCACACGCTGGAAATGTAGTTGTGTTAGATGGTTCTTTGAGTCATGATTCAAATGGGGATCCATTAACATATAATTGGACAATTGTCTCACAACCGGCAGGTTCTTTAGCATCGTTAACAGGACAAACAACTGTAAATCCAACGATTACACCAGATGTTGATGGGGATTATATAATTTCACTAATTGTGAATGACGGCTCGGTGAATAGTTTAGCGGATGAAGTAACAATTACAGTCGCGTCAATGTCAGATGTAGATCAATTGATTTTGATGGGCTTAGATGCTGTAGATGCAAATTATTTAATTACAAATCACCCAGCAGATGTTCAAGCTGTTTTATCAGATCAAGATAGAATTTTCAACCACATGCCTTCGTTGGACAATATGTTTGGCGTTCCGAGTGACCCAAGCGCAGCATCATTCAATGATAATTTAATTACCAACTGGGGAGACAATGATAAAACTTTGTTTAAGAAAATGTTTGGTCGTATTGCTTTTGTGATGAATTCTCCGAAATTTATTCAAGCTTTTAACGCGAACATTGGATTATTGAATTCAGCATATCAAGGAAATCCACCAGCAGTTCCTTATCCTGCTAATTATGCAGAATTTAGAACGGTAGCAAATAATGCAATTCAAGCAGGAAATTTCCAATACACATTCTTTGTCTCTAATTTGGCATCAGGGTTTGCTTGGGGAGAAGTCGGTTTAAAATTAAAAATTGAAGCTGGAATGTTAGGTCCAGGAAATCCAGGGGCACCTCACAATCCTGAAGCGCTTGTTTCTCATGAGTTGACACATACTTGGGGTTATACGCATTCTTCACCTAATCCGGCAGATTACGAATTGATTCCAAACAATATTCCATATTATGTCCAAGCAATTGTCGGTAGTAGCGCTGTAAATCCATCTGATCCAATGGTGTGGGGGACACCAGAAGCATTGTTTACTATTTATTTTGGGAATTAGTAATACATTACGGGCGAATTAATAATACAGTACGGGGCAGTCGCGACTGCCCCGTACTGTATTATTGAATAAATTGATTTAATTCTCGCTTGCTTGAACTGAATGTTAAGGCTTCGTTCACCACCCAATAATTGTTTTTATCATGAGCGTATTGGTAAGCAAATTTTAAATATTTCAATCGTGTATCCTCGAAAGAAAATATTTCAGCAATTTCTTTTATTTGATTCGAAGTCAAACAATTTTTTCGAGTGATTCGTTTCGCTAATTGTAATTGGTCATCGGAGAATGTTTCATCATCAATTGCGTTGATTATTCGATTAAAATTTGAAGGATGAACTCCGTAGCAAGTATTAAAACCATTCATAATTCCATTGGGAGAATTAGAATTGTTGACAGATGTTGAAGTGACAACGGTATTTCCATTTTGAATGATTGTTGTGTTGGAATAATAATTATTTGCACCATTTTGATTTTCACAAGTCGCTACAGGATGAGAGTTAGTATTATTGACATTAAAATGTAAAAGACTCAAATCCATTTTACCATTGTATTTCTCCATCACTTTATATGTTGCACTTCCTTTTCTTCCAAAATGATCAACGAGAGAAATGTTTTTATGGATTGAATTATAAAACATCGAAGTAAATTTAATTCTTACAGAATATGATTGATAAATTAGACCATTCATTTGGAAATCCAAGGTTGGTTGCTGATTCTGTTGAACACCATTTAAGTAGATGTAAAAAGGCGTATTGTTTTCAGAAATAATTCTGAGTGAAGATTGATTTGCAAATGAAACAAATGCAAAAATCAATAAGCTGAGTGTAAGTAATTGTTTTTTCATAGCCCTGAGTTTTTAAATTCAAAGAGCTATAGTCAAATACTATACCAATAATCGTTTATACATTTGAATGGTATTCTCCAATACAAAATAAAGTGCATCAGAAATGAGTGCATGCCCGATAGAAACTTCAAGCAATCCTTCGATGTTCTGTTTGAAGAATTTTAAATTGTTTAAATCTAAATCATGACCGGCGTTAATTCCAAGACCTAATTCATTCGCTAATTTTGCTGCAGCAATGTATTCTTTAATAGATTCTTCCGTATTCGTTTTGAAATCTTTGGCAAAATGTCCTGTGTACAATTCGATTCTATCCACTCCACATTTTGCGGCATATTCAATATTCTCTAAATTAGTATCCACGAAAATAGAAGAACGAATATTTTTACTACGTAAATCATCAGCAATTTCTTTTAAAAAAGGTTGATTCTCTTTTGTGTCCCAACCTGCATTGGATGTTAAAACTCCTGGAGGGTCAGGAACTAAAGTGGCTTGAGCAGGTTTTACCTCAGAGACCAAGTCTAAAAATCGTTGATTGGGATATCCTTCAATGTTGAATTCTGTGGTAACAACTTCTGCTAAATCATAGACATCTTGTCGTGTAATGTGTCGCTCATCTGGTCTTGGGTGAACAGTAATTCCGTCAGCACCAAAACGTTCGCAATCCAATGCAACTTGTACAACGTTGGGAGTATCTTCGCCTCTCGCATTACGCAAAGTCGCGATTTTATTAACATTTACACTTAAAAAAGTCATATCAGGTACAGTTTTTGTCTTGTACAAAAATAAGAAGTTTAAACCGATTACTTCTAATAGAAAGGGTTAATTGAGATGATTTTCCTTGAATATTGGTTAGAATAAAGCTTAATATAACTATTTTCGCACTAGATATGATAGCATTAGAATTAATAAATAATGAAATACCGCCTTTAAAGCATTCAGACTCTGCTGAGAAAGCGCTGAATTGGATGGATGAGTTCAAAGTGTCTCATTTGCCGGTATTGAAGAACGGAAATTTTGTCGGATTGGTTTCTGAAAGTGATTTGTTGGATCAGATGGAATTGGACAAAAATTTAGATGAACTCTTTCAACATCTCCCACGTCCTTATGTTCTCTCGAAAGATCATATTTATCAAGTTTTATCTCGATTATCAGAATTAAAATTAACATTGATTCCTGTTCTTGGAGAAAACGAAGATTTTATAGGTTGCATAACTGCTCAACAATTGATGGAGCTTTTTGCAAAGACAGGAAGTATTCGAGAACATGGGGGAATTATTGTTTTGGAAATGGCAAAAATTGATTATTCTTTGGCGCAAATTGCACAAATTGTTGAGAGTAATGACGCAAAAATTTTAAGTTCTTTCATCATGTCTTCTCCAGATTCCACCAATATTTAAGTGACATTAAAGATTAATAAAATGGAACTCGGAAGAATTCTTCGTACCTTTGAAAGATATGATTATATCATTAAAGCATCATTTCAAAAAAGCAGTCACGATGATGATTTAAAATTTCGCTACGATGCTTTGATGAATTATTTGAATTTGTAAGAATATGAGAGTTGCTATTTTTGGGCGAAAAATTACCAAAGAAAATCTTAAATACTATGATGAATTATTTTCTATTCTAGAAGATTTTAATTGGTCGCCAATTATCCATGCCGATTTAAAGGAAAAGTTAGTTAAAAAGAAAGTGTGTAAAGTGGATTGCGATACGTTTTCTTCTTCTTCCGACTTTAAAAATGGAATTGATTTGAGTTTAAGTATCGGTGGTGATGGAACCTTTATTCAGAATGTAAAATTTGTACGTGATTCTGGTGTACCTATTTTAGGAATAAACACAGGGAGATTGGGCTTCTTAGCAAACATTGCAAAAGAAAATATCCGTCAAGCATTGGTTTATGTGAAGGCAAAAGAATATGAAATTCAAGAGCGCTCATTGTTTCGAGTAGAGACGAGTGAATCTATTTTTGGAGTTGAGAATTTTGCTTTTAACGAAGTTACTTTGCAAAAGAAAGATACTGCCTCTATGATTACCGTACATGCTTCGCTTGGTGGGAAATACCTGAATTCATACTGGGCAGATGGTTTAATTGTTTCAACTCCTTCTGGTTCTACGGCGTACAATTTAAGTTGCGGTGGACCAATTGTAACTCCAGGTTGTCAAGTTCATATTCTTACACCAATCGCACCGCATAATTTAAACGTTCGTCCGATGGTTGTTCCTGACCACATGCCAATAAAATTATCCATTGAAGGAAGAAATCGAACTTATCTCATAAGTTTAGATGGAAAGTCAATGAGTATTAAACAAAATGAAGAAGTGACGATTCACAAAGCGGATTTTATGATTAACGTAATCAAATTTGAAGAAAATAACTTCTTGGACACCATTCGAAATAAGATGTCTTGGGGTGTTGATAACAGAAATTAACAAACGGTACGAAGTTTGTCCTCGATAAATGACAAATAATCAATACATTTGAATCTTAAAAAATAAAAAAATGACAAAAATATTTATGCTCCTTTTTTCGTTCGCACTTGTTGCAACGAGTTTTGCTAATTCTCCAGCAAAAAAGAAAGATAAACCGAAGAAAGTTAAATTAGAAAAAGGCATTTACGCTAAATTTATAACCAATAAGGGTGATTTCATTATTCAATTGGAATATGAAAAAGCACCAATGACTGTTGCCAACTTTGTCGGTTTAGCGGAAGGTGATTTTACTGTAGAAGATTCAATTAAATACACAGAATCTTTTTACGATGGATTAGTTTTTCATCGGGTGATTAATGATTTCATGATTCAAGGTGGAGACCCTGAAGGAAATGGTTCGGGTGGGCCAACTCATCGTTTTTATGATGAAATAGACACTTCTCTCGTTCATTCTGGCCCTGGGATTCTTTCTATGGCGAATTCTGGTCCGAACACAAACGGGAGTCAATTTTTTATTACCCATAAAGATACACCTTGGTTGAATGGTAAACATACTGTTTTTGGTCATGTTATTTCAGGATTGGATGTTGTGAATTCTATTGTTCAAGGGGATTCAATTATTGAGTTAGAAATTATTCGTAAAGGCAGAACAGCAAAGAAATGGGATGCGACTGAAGAATTTGCAGCCGTTTATGATTCTTTGAAAGGAATTGAAATTGCTCAAAAAGAGGCCTATGAAAAAATTGCTGCAATGTCTCAAGAGGAGTATAAAACATATATGTACCAAGAAATTTTAAAAGATTTTCCGAATGCAAAACAATCTACTTCTGGTCTGGTTTACATCATAGAGAATGAAGGAGAAGGTGCTAAAGGTTCTTCTGGCACTGAGATGACCGTTCATTATAAAGGTACTTTCCGAAAAACAGGAAATAATTTGATTCTTCGTACGATAGAAATCAACCAATGACCTTTAAGTATATAGAACAACGAATGATTCCTGGTTTTGAAGAAGGTCTAGCAATGTTTGGAAAAGGTGGGAAAGGAAAATTAATCATTCCTTATTACGCTGCTTATGGTGCGCAAGGACGACCGGGGGCAATACCTCCTTATTCTGATTTAGTATTTGATATTGAAATGATTGATTTAAAATTGCCAAAACCTCATGTTCACACAGAAGGTGATGGTCATCAACATTAAGCATTAATTTTAATATAAACCCATTTACGAAAGTAGATGGGTTTTGTTTTATATGAAAAACACCGTTCTTCTTTCTTCTCCGTTACAAGGTTTTACCGATTTTCGATTTCGAAATGCTTTTCATCAATATTTCGGAGGAATAGACACTTTTTATTCTCCTTATATTCGGTTGAATGGCAAAATGGTTGTCAAACCTGCTTATGAACGAGATTTATTACCGAAGAATAATGTAGGATTAGAAGTTATTCCTCAAATCATGACCAACGATGCAGATGAGTTTCTATTTGTCGCGAAATATGTACAAGATTTAGGGTACAATGAATTGAATTGGAATCTTGGCTGTCCTTATCCTATGGTAACCAATCGAGGAATGGGAGCAGGGCTGATTCAAGATGCAGAGAGAATTGATGACATTTTAAATCGAGTTCACAATGAGTCCGATATCATTGTTTCTATGAAAATGAGAATGGGACATGAAAACAGTGAGGAAATTTGGAAAACTTTACCTGTATTGGAAAAATACCCCATTAAAAATATTGCCATTCATGCTCGAATTGGGAAACAGTTGTACAAAGGAGGTGTTGACTTAGATGCTTTTCAAGAATGTTTAAATCGAACCAATCAGAAGATTTATTACAATGGGGATATTACAACGGTGAAACGTTATCGAGAGATGGTGGAGCGTTTTCCAACAATTGACCATTGGATGATTGGACGAGGAATAATCGCTGACCCATTTTTAGCACAAATGATTAAAGAGGATACAGAAGAATATCCTGAAGATAGAATGGAAATTTTTAGAAAGCTCCACGACACTTTGTTTGCAGAATTTGAGCAACATCTTTCAGGAGAAAAGCATTTATTAATGAAAATGCTGTCTTATTGGGAATATTTTTCACAATCGCTTGAGGATGGAAGAAAAGTGTTAAAGAAGGTCAAAAAAGCAAAATCCGTGAGTGCTTACGACAGAGTAATGGATGATGTTTTTGATTATTGATTATAACAAACTGTAGGTCTGCCCAATTGAAAAGTAATCATCATTCCTCCAAACAAGTACCAATCTTTATTGGATGGGTTTCCTCGTTGACCGTATAAAGAACCAGAACGATTAGATAGAGCAACAGTTGTTGGACTTGTTTCTGCGGCAAGAAGAGCTGGGTCGATGTAATCACCCGATTTAACATCGTCAATGTAATCAGTGAAAGTTTTACGAATTCCAATTTCAAAATTAATTCCGACTCTTTTTCCGAGGGATAATTTCACGCCCACTCCAATTGGAATGGATATTTGAGTGAGTTTATAAGGTTTCTTAGAATTGAGTGATGTTCCTTGCCCTTCTGTTCCGAGAGGTTGAAGTTCAATTTCACTTCCGTTGTAATTTGTTTTCGGATTCATTCTGAAGACAGCAATTTCAGCCAATAAATAGGCTGTACCTCGATAACGTTTGTGCCCAAGTTGAAAAGGGAAGTAATTAAACTCTAACCCTGCACCAAGTTCAAATATTGTAGAGTGAAAATTTAAGTTTCGATTTCGAAGGACAGATTCTTTTGCTTTTGCATCGTCTCCACTTAATTTCCCATAAAGTAAATTGGCTCTAAAACTTAGTCGAGAATGAATATTGTATCGGTAAATTAAACCGCCAGCAAGATGTACATTTCTGTATGGAGTAAATTGATTTAAGTCACCAATATAAGAAGTTCCACCTATCATTACACCAATTTCAGAACGAGATAAGCTGGTGTGGAATTGAGCTTTCGTATGAAAACTAATCAATAACAGTAAAATAAAAAGTGACTTCATCATTTTGTTTTGCAAGAACGCAAATTTATGAAGAAAATTGTATTGTAAAGAAGAAAAAGAGATAATCGTAGATGAATTATGAGGCAAATTTTTCATTTACCCGATTTAAAAATCGATTAAGGTTGTCATTCTTCACTAAATTATCAGAACCAACAATGAAGATTTCTTTACATTTAAAGTTCTTCAACCATAAGTCAATATTAGACATTGCAACTTGCAAGGTTCCATTGATGTCAATTTTTTGAGAAGGTAAATGCTTCTCATCAAAGAATGAATGGATTACATTGATTTCTTTTTCAATGTCTTGATTTTCATTAATCAGTAAAAGTCCATCAGCTTCTTGATCCCCGCTTTTGAATTCGTGTTCAACAGTGTTGATGCCAAGACTAGAAGCCCATTCACTGATGTGATTAGAGAATAATGAGTCAGGCTTGAGGTAAATGGTTTTTATTTTCATTCTTAATAGCGCTGTAAAATTAGCGAGCGCAAATATAATGATATTTCAAAGAATGGTTACTAGAATTAGATATATAATTCATTAATTTTTTCGAGAGGTCTCGCAATAATTGCTTTTTCACCTAAAACAATGATTGGTCGTTCGATTAATTTAGGAAATTTCACCATTGCATCAATCCATTGATCTTCGCTGAGTATTTTTCCTTTATAATTTTCTTTGAAGTCAGCTTCACCTTTTCGGATCAATTCTTCGGCTTTCATTCCCAATTTTTTGAGAAGAAGAGTGATTTCTTCTTTTGCAGGAGGGGTTTTAAGATATTCTATAACAGAAACATCAACGTTTTTTTCTCCGAAATAGTCCATCGCACATCTACTTTTCGAGCAACGAGGATTGTGGTAAACAGTTACTTTATCTTTCATTTTTTTGTTTTTAGGACCCGTAAGTCATTAGATATGCCTTTAAAAATTCATTGATTTCCCCATTCATTACTGCTTCTACATTACTAGATTCGTGTCCTGTTCGGACATCTTTCACTAATTTATAAGGTTGCATTACATAATTACGGATTTGTGAACCCCATTCTATTTTTTTCTTATTGGCTTCTATTTCATCACGAGCTTCCATTCTTGAGCGATATTCTAGTTCATACAATTGTGACTTTAGCAATTGCATCGCTTTTTCTTTATTACCCAATTGAGACCTTGATTCAGAATTTTCAATAACAATTCCAGTTGGAGCATGTCGTAAACGCACAGCAGTTTCTACTTTATTTACATTCTGCCCACCTGCACCACCAGAACGGAAAGTTTCCCAAGTGACATCCGCAGGATTAACATTGATTTCGATGGTGTCATCAACCAATGGGTAAACATAAACAGAAGCAAAAGAAGTATGTCTCTTAGCGTTAGAATCGAATGGAGAAATTCTAACCAAACGATGGACGCCATTTTCACCTTTTAGATATCCAAAAGCAAAATCGCCTGTAAATTCGATCGTGACTGTTTTAATTCCAGCAACATCTCCAGCTTGGTAATTAAGTTCTTTAATTTTAAAACCATTTTTCTGACCCCACATCGTGTACATTCGCATTAACATAGATGCCCAATCACAACTTTCTGTTCCACCAGCTCCCGAAGTGATTTGTAAAACAGCGCTGAGTTTGTCTTCCTGTCCAGAAAGCATGTTTTTCAATTCAATCTCTTCAATGTTATTTAAAAGTGTTTGAAATTGTTCATCCACTTCTTTTTCATCACCTTCCCCCTCTTTCATAAATTCATAGAGGACTTCAATATCAGCATAAGCGTTGTCTAAGGCCTCGTATGAATCGATCCAGAACTTCAGTGTTCGAATCGCTTTCATTTGTGTTTCCGCTTTTTTTGAATCATTCCAGAATTCAGGGTCTTGCGTTTTTAATTCTTCTTCCTGAAGTTGAAGTCTTTTTTCATCAATTTTTAAATAGTCACCAATAGCGTCTATCCTTTTTTTGAATCTTTAAGTTGATCTTGATTTACCATGATAAGCAAAGCTAATTAAAAAGTTCTGATATATTGTGTACTTTTCATTCTGTTCACCTTTATAAATAGATAATATTTGTATTTTTGTACAATAAATTATTAAAAAACATTTAAAATGAATATTCCAGAAAATTTAAAATATACAAAAGATCACGAATGGGTGAGTATTGAAGGGGATGTTGCAACAGTTGGTGTAACTGATTTTGCTCAAGGAGAATTGGGTGATATTGTTTATGTAGAAGTTGAAACAGAAGGAGAGTCTTTGGATATAGAAGAAGTTTTTGGTTCTATTGAAGCTGTAAAAACAGTTTCAGACTTATTCATGCCTTTAAGTGGAGAAATCATAGAATTTAACGAAGAATTAGAAGCTGAACCAGAAACGGTTAATTCGGATGCTTACGGAAAAGGATGGATGATTAAAATTAAAATGTCTGACATGAGTGAAGTAGAGTCTTTAATAGATGCTGCAGCTTATAAAGCATTGATAGGTTAATTAATCGTTCTTGAGTTTACGCGTTTCACTTCTCGGAGTCGTCTGGTTTTTTGCAATAATATTATTGTTTATCACTCCTTTGTATGAAAGGTCTGAGCTATTGTTCCAAATTTTACCCCTTCGATCAATTGTGCATTTTTTCATCTTTTGGGGGTTTTCTCATGTGTGGATTGTTGCATTTAAAAAGCAATTTAGGTTTGAAATTTTAAGGAACAAAGCTTTTTCAATTGTTCTATTGTTTTCAATATTAATCGCCTTAATTGCAGAAATGGCTGTGTATATTTTCGGTAATTATCCTTCTGTTCAATTTTGGAACTTATCGATGGATATTTTAGGAGTTTTATTTGGCGGAATTTCATTTCGTTTATTGTACGACTCTTGTTATTGATTCTTTGGTATATGTTTTGTAATATTATTTTTATATATTTACCGTCTAATTCATTTATGATATGGAATTAAAGAAAAGCGAAAGTGCAAATATTGAAAAATTAAGAGGACCAATTACTTTGGTCGGCCTACTTTTTATAGGAAGTGTTGTTCTTGCTTCTTTCTCTTACACTACAGAAATTAGAGTAGAGAAAAAATTAGCAGGAAATGGTGATGATGCTGATATCGAGTTTATGGAACAAACTCAAGATACACCAGAGGAAACTCCACCACCACCAGCTGTTGATGCTCCGCCTCCGATTACGGAAGAAATTATTGAGGAAGAAAACACAGAAGTTGAACCAACACCAGTTGTTGAAACTCCTCCTCCAGTTGTAGTTGCTCCTGTAGAAGAAGTGGTTGTGGAAGAAGAAATTATTGATTTCCCGGATGTTGAAGCAGGTTTTCCAGGAGGAACTGTAGCAATGCAAAAATGGATTGCTGAAAATGTTCAATATCCACAAACTGCAATCGAGATGAACGAACAAGGTAGAGTCTATCTTTCTTTTGTTGTTGAACCAAATGGTAAAATCACAAACATCTCTGTAGAAAGAGGAGTAAGTCCTGATTTAGATAGAGAAGCAAAACGTTTGTTACGTAAAATGCCAAAATGGAATCCTGGTGAAGCAAAAGGTCGTAAGGCAAGAACACGTTGTCGATTACCGATTAACTTTACATTGAATTAATCAATATATTTGATATTTGAAAGCGCTGAATTTATTCAGCGCTTTTTTTATGGTCTAAAAAAAGTTAAGCAAACGCTTTCTCTTTTTCTCAGTGTACTCAGTGTAATTTTTGTTGATTATATCACAGAGTTCAAGTGAGGTTTCACAGAGGATAAATGACTTGATTGTTTAAACAGGTTCTTCAATTATTTCTTTAAGCAGGAATACTTATTCTAAATGTAGTTCCTACACCGATTTCAGATTGGTAAACAACCACATTACCTTTATGGTATTCTTTAACAATACGTTTCACCAAAGAAAGTCCTAGTCCCCAACCTCGCGATTTAGTAGAAAAACCAGGTTCAAAAATTTGTTTTAATTGATTTTGAGGTATCCCTTTTCCATTGTCTTGAATGTCGATGTAAACCCAATCTTCAGATTTGATAACCTCTACGTTGAGTTTTCCTTCACCCTCCATGGCATCAACGGCATTTTTGCAAATATTCTCGACAACCCACTCGATTAATGAAGCATTGTGCTTGGCAATTGCATTCTCATCCACCGTAACAAATACATCCACTTTGTCGGATATTCTTGGACGGAGGTAAGAAATAATATTTTCAACGGTTTCTCCAATATTCTCTGCGTCTAACTTTGCTCCAGAGCCAATTTTAGAAAATCGATCAGTTACTTTGACTAAACGATCAACGTCTTTTTGCATCTCGATAGTAATAGATTCATCGATGCCTTGAAGTGCGAGCAATTGTACCCATGCCATCAAAGAAGAAAGGGGAGTACCCAATTGATGTGCTGTTTCTTTCGCCATTCCAGCCCAAACTTTATTCTGTTCTGCTTTCCGAAACGTACTAAAAATCAGATAACCAATGAAAGCAAATAATCCAATAACAATAAATTGGATGTATGGGAAATATTGCAGTTGTTTTAGTTCCTGACTTTTATCGAAGTAAAGAATGTTTTTCTCACCGTTATTGAAGTCAATGATAATCGGCTTGTTTGCTTTTCCGAATTGGAGAATGAATTCATCTACATTTTCTGCGTTAACTTTCTCACTGATGTTATGGCCGATAATTTTTTTGGATTTTGAATCGACCAATAAAACAGGAACTAAACCATCGTTGTCAATTAAGTCTTTATTAAAATTATCAATCAATGAATCCCTCTCTTGTTCTAATGAGGTAATGATTTTCGTATCGTTGTAAAAATAGGTCATGAAAAGACCTTCGTAAACTTCTATTGTGAAAGAAGGATTTTTTTTCTCCCATTGTTTCGCTAGAATTAATAAGGAGTCATCAAAATGTTTGATGATTTCTTTGGAAGTAATATTTGGGTAGATAACGCGTAGATCTGATGTGTCAAAATCGAGATTAATGTATCCGGAAATGTTTTGATAGTTATCCAAAAGAATAACAGGAATGTCTTTATTTTGATCAATGATTTTTAAAGGAAAATCATAATTTGAGAAACCATTTAATGGAGTTGCTTTTGAAACCTCTTTTGTTGCTTCAATCCACAAACGCATTTTTTGTTCTTCGTGATTTCTGAGTTGTGTGAATGTATTGTTCGTCAATTGAACCAATTCAACTTTCTTTTTAATCGCACTTGCCCATTGCTGTGCTCGCTCTTTTTCTCGCTCACCAACAGCAGAAACAATCTTATTCGACACAAATAATGAAGCACCCACCATCAATAATGCGATGATGAGTAGAGCGACTTTCCATTTTTGTTTTTTAGAATAAAGATTCATAGAGTCAATTTACAATTTAGGAACGTGTTTTTTAAATATTTAGTGCATTCTCAACCATTTTACAAACCGAATGATGATCGTATTTTTTTGCATTCTTGATTAATTCTTCGGGTTGGTGTTGGATAGTATTGTCTATAATGTAATCCATTTGACGAGCGAGGTCTTTTTCATTCAATGTCTTAAAAAGGAGACCATTTTTATTTTTACCGATAATTTCAGGTGTTCCTCCTGCGTTACTGCCTAAAACGGGTGTTCCACAAGCAATGGATTCTACAGTGACCATTCCAAAAGTTTCCGCTTCCGTTGCCATTACCATCCAATCAATTGCTTTGTAAAAAATACCCGTATCTTTTCGATAAGGCTTCAAAAAAACACGATTTTTCAATTCTTCGTCTTGCATCAATGTTTTCATTTGATTGAAATAATCATCTCCCTCATTCAGAGTTGGTTCGCCCAACAAAACGATATTAAAATTTTTGTTTTTACATTTTTTCATTGCATTGAGAAGCAATAATTGTCCTTTTTGAACATCAAATCGACCAATTAATCCAAAAGTCAATATTTGTTGAGGGATGTCGAGAATTTCACGACAATTTTCTTTGGATGTTAAATTTGAAAAATCGAATAAATTAATTCCTGAAGGAATAACAGTGAGCTCATTTTTAAAGTTCGTCATTCTTTGCACCTGATTCTCTAACCAATTCAGAGGGCAAGACCATAAATCGAGGTAGGCAAACCGGAGAGAGTGCAAAAAATTTGTTTTTTTAATTCCCAACTGCATTTCCATAAAATAGGAAGTATGAATTTTATCTTTAAGCGTTCTTTTTATCGTTGCTGAAATACTCATGTCATACGTAGAACGGATGATGAGGTGGGTAATTTTTAAATCAGAAAGACGTTCGGCTAAGTCTTTACCTTTTTTAAAATCGTAATATTTTTTATGTTTCTCAATAATTTGAACATTGAGTTTACGATTTATAGCGTCTTTTTCGATGGGAGAATTTTTTACACAGAAAAAAATAACATTATGTCCACGTTCGTGCATCCATTGAGCATTCCGAAGATGGTTCATTTCTAAACCTCCCCAACTTGTAGAACTACATAAATAAGCTAATTTCGTTTTCATACAATGTAAAATTAAGAGTATCTTTGTCCTGAACAAATAATTTATCGCATGTTTAGAAATCCTTTGGTTATTTTTATTGGATCTGTAATTGTTTTGGGCTTGCTTTTTTGCCTTTTCCCAATCAATGTTTTTGATGGTATTATTGTCTACAAGCAAGGGCTTCAAACTGTAGAAGTGGAAACGCCATTAAGCTTATCTTATTTTATTGGTTTAAACTTGTATCCAGAGAATATGGAAGGTGTAGAAGATTATTATCTAACGACCAAAGGAATCGTAATGGCGTTTTTATTCATTATTGGATTCCCTGCAATTCTTGCTTATCGATTTTATCTGAAGTCGTAACAGTCTATCTTTTCTCAGTACAGATTCTACCAATGTAACCTCTGTCACAAAATTACATGTTAGTATAATCTACCTTTGTCGTCTAAAAAAAAAGTTTATGTTTGGATTATTTAAAAAAACAGATTACAAAAAGTTAATTGACCAAGACGGTGCAGTGATTATTGATGTAAGAACTCCCGGAGAATATAAAGGAGGGGCCGTTCCTGGTTCTGAGAATATTCCTCTGGCGAATTTAACAGGGAAAATGAAACAAATCAAAAGTTTAGGTGTACCTGTGATTTGCGTATGTGCTTCAGGGATGCGTTCTGGTGGAGCAAAAGCTCAAATGAAAGCTGCAGGAGTTGATGCATATAACGGTGGCGCTTGGACGAAGATGTTAAAATACGTAGATTAATTTAATATGGAATTCCTTGACTTGATTTTAGAAAGCTCTATTGGAGCATCTAAATATTTGTGGAAGTTGATTTTGAATCCTATAATGGATGGAAAATTGAACATGTTTTATTTCCTTATTTTGGTGTCACTTGGGGTTTGGGTCTTGGAAATTGTCATGCCATGGCGTAAAAAACAGAATAAAATAAGAAAAGATTTTTGGTTGGATACATTTTATATGTTCTTCAATTTTTTCTTGTACAGAATTGTGTTTTTTGCCGCTTTTGTCAAATTAGTTTATTCATTATTTAGCCAAGTTTTGGATAAGTTTGGTTATCAAGGTGGTCATTTGTTGGATGTGTCTCAGATGCATTGGCTTGTACAATTATTCATCTTCTTTTTAGTTGCTGATTTTGTACAGTGGGGAGTACATGTTATTTTACATCGTGTTCCTTTTTTCTGGAAATTTCATAAGGTGCATCATTCAGTAGAAGAAATGGGTTTCGCTGCACACCTTCGATATCATTTCTTAGAAACTTTTGCTTATGAGCCGGTAAAGTACGTTAGTCTCTCACTGATTTTTGGGTTTTCAATGGAAAATATTTTCTACGTGTATTACATAACGGTCTTAATTGGTCATTTGAATCATGCCAATGTTGGATGGGGTTATGGACCTTTAAAGTATGTGTTTAACAACCCTAAAATGCACATTTGGCACCATGCAAAAGAATTGCCAGAATCACATCCTAACGGAATGAATTTCGGAATTTCGTTGAGTATTTGGGATTATTTATTCAAAACAGACTACATTCCATTTGATGGTCGAGACATTCCTCTCGGATTTGAAAACGTAGAACAGTATCCTTCTAATTTCTTACAACAATTAATAGAACCTTTTAAAAAGGAAAAAAATGAGAAAATATTTACAATTAGCAATTCTTTCAAGTTTAACACTTGGATTGGCACCTTTTATTCCTGAACCACATATTTGGAAACAATTTCAAAATTTGCGCTTAGGTCGACCTATGGCAATGATGGATTGGGTAGATGTTGTGATGCATGGAGCACCATGGGTGTTTTTAATTGTAGTGCTGGTTTCAATGGCACGCGAGAAAAAATAATTCTTTAATAATAAATAATATAAATAGTACGGGCAGGTCGCGACCTGCCCGTACTATTTATATTATTTCAATAATTTACTCATCGAAACCTTATCTTCAATGATTTTCGATAAATCTGTGATAGCAACACGTTCTTGAAGCATCGTATCTCTATCACGAATAGTTACGGTATCATCTTCTAAAGTTTGATGATCGACCATTACACAATAAGGCGTTCCAATTGCATCTTGTCTTCTGTATCTTTTTCCTGGAGAATCTTTCTCATCGTACTGACAGTTGAAATCAGCTTGTAGAGAAGAAAGAATTGCTCTCGCTTTCTCCGGCATTCCATCTTTTCTTGTCAATGGCATAATGGCCACTTTATATGGCGCAAGCGCAGGAGGTAAGGATAAAACCGCCCTTTCTGACCCGTTTTCTAATTGTTCTTTTTTGAAAGAAGAACTTAGTACAGCTAAAAACATTCGATCTAATCCAATTGAAGTCTCGACAACATAAGGAACGTAGTTTTCATTGATTTCAGGATCGAAATATTGTAATTTTTTACCAGAGAATTCTTGGTGTTGTTTTAAATCAAAATCAGTTCGAGAATGAATACCTTCCAATTCTTTGAAACCCATTGGGAAGTTAAATTCAATATCAGCAGCAGCATTTGCGTAATGCGCTAGTTTTATGTGGTCATGGAATCGGTAGTTTTCTTCACCTAAACCAATTCTGTTGTGCCATTGAATACGCTGATCTTTCCAGTATTCATACCATTTCATTTCTTCTCCTGGACGAACGAAAAATTGCATTTCCATTTGTTCAAATTCGCGCATTCTGAAGATAAACTGTCTGGCAACAATTTCATTTCTGAAAGCCTTACCAATTTGTGCAATTCCAAAAGGGATTTTCATTCTTCCCGACTTTTGAACGTTTAAGAAATTCACAAAAATTCCTTGTGCAGTTTCAGGACGAAGATAGATTTTTGCAGATTCACCAGAAACAGAACCTAATTCTGTAGAGAACATAAGGTTAAACTGACGAACTTCTGTCCAGTTTTTAGAACCCGAAATTGGACAAGCGATTCCAAGGTCAACAATTAAGTTGTACACACCTTCTAAATCTTCTTTTCCTAAAGTTTCACGCATTCTGTTCTCGATGTCATCAATTTTTGCTTGATTTCTGAGAACATTCGGATTGGTTTTTAAGAATTCTTCTTTATTGAAGTCGTCCCCAAATCTTTTCAATCCTTTGGTAACTTCTTTATTGATTTTAGCTCTAATTTTCTCGATGTGTTCTTCAATTAAAACATCAGCTCTGTATCTTTTTTTCGAGTCTTTGTTGTCTATCAATGGGTCATTAAACGCATCAACATGTCCAGATGCTTTCCAAACAGAAGGGTGCATGAAAATTGCAGCGTCTATTCCTACGATATTTTCGTGCATTTGGACCATTGATTTCCACCAATATGACTTGATGTTGTTCTTTAGTTCAGAACCTAATTGACCGTAATCGTAGGTCGCAGAAAGACCATCATAAATTTCTGATGAAGGGAATACAAATCCATATTCTTTCGCGTGTGATATTATCTCTTTTAAATTGTCTTCGTTTTGTGCCATGTCGCAAATTTAATGAAATGTTTAAGCAAATCGAGTTTCGTTTTTTCTTATTTTAAAAAAAAGAGATAAAAAAAGTGTTACTTGGTTGTTATGCGTGCATTATAAATGTAAATACTCACACAAAAATCAAACATTATTCTCCTTTACATACTTTATCATTCATATTAATAATTAAAACTCAATACTTATGAAAGCTTTTGTTATCCTTTTTTGTCTTTTTGCATTAAATTTATCTGCTAAAAATATAAGATACACCTATAATCAATATAAGCCACTTCAACCGGTAGAGCCAGGAACAAACAATTCTCCAATTGGATTTGATTTAAGAGTTGAATCGATACGGAATAATAAAGGAAGTGTGGAAGATTTACATTCTACAATTCAACTGACTGAAGAAAAAATTCATGTAGAGTCATACAATCTAGATAATGTGAAATTAATCGATAGTTGGTATACGATTACTTCTTTTACTGACGAAAAGGATACTAAATTTTATCATGGAAAGGATATCAATGGCAATACTCAAGTTTTATTTGTTTTTTATGAAGATAGAAAGGAATTAATTCTTTTGGAACAATGGAATGAGGCTTCTAAAATTTGGGAAAATGCAACATCTTTTTTTCAAAGTTCCCAAACGGTTATACCTTTGTTTTATTCATCGAATAATAAAGATGGGAATACGTCTGATAAAAGTGTAAAAGAACGAAAAGTCATTCATTTTATGATTGATGAACAATCTGGGAAATACTATTTACTTGACAAATCATACGCTCTGAATACTTATCGTTTTGGAGAGTTATTAGTTGAAAAACCGATAAAATCAAATTCACATAAAATATTTTTTAAGTGGAATTTTTATAGTTCATATAATGAAAATGAAGGGGTTGCTATTGTCGAGGTGGAGAAATTTATTTTGAAATCTAAGGTTTGTTATAAAATTAAGGTTAAAATATCGGATGATGATTTTAGTTCTTACATCGGTGAATTAGATGGAGTTGATGGTTTCTTTAATCGAATGAAATAAAAAAGAGGCAGTCAAATTGACTGCCTCTTTTTATTAATAACTATTGTATTCTTACAACATTGTTGTAGGGCAAACGTATTCAGAAATTTCGAAACATTTCGCCTCTTTCATTCCGTCGAAACCTTCTCCAACATCAACTAAATTATGGATTCCATTTCTTTTTGCAATGGATTCAAAAATCACAGAGCGGTAACCACCAGCGCAATGTACATAGTATTTCTTATCTTTATCAAGATTACCAATGTTTGAGTTGATAGTATCTAAAGGTTCATTCTCAGCACCAATCACTTTTTCAGAGTAGAATTCAGATGCCTTACGTACATCAAGAATATTAACATCTTCTTTCGCTATAATTTCACCTAATTCACTTGGAGTAACTTGATCAATAGATGCTGTTTCATTGCCTGCTTCTTTCCAAGAAGTAATAGGATTATGAATGTAACCTAAAGAATTATCGTATCCAATTCTAGAAAGTCGAATAACTGTTTCTTCTTCTTTACCAAAATCTGTAACAATAATAATTTTTTGGTTAATATCTTCAATTAGTGCACCTACCCAAGGAGCAAATTGCCCTGCAAGACCAATGAAAATTGAACCCGGGATGTGTTCTTTTATGAATTCATTTTGGTGACGTGTATCTAGAATGATTGCCCCATCTGCCAAATGAGCAGTTACTTCATCCATTGATAATTTTTTAGTTCCTTTTTCAATGATAGAATCAATGTCCATGTTAATTCCTTTGTTCATTCCAGCATTCTTCGGAAAATATTGAGGTGGAGCAACTAAACCTGTTAAAACTTCTTTCACAAATTCATCTTCGGTCATATCCGCACGTAAAGCATAATTAACTTCTTTTTGGTGACCTAAAGAATCGTATGTTTCTTTACTCATATTTTTCCCACAAGCAGAACCTGCTCCATGATTTGGATAAACGATGATTTCATCCGGTAAAGGCATGATTTTATTTCTCAAAGATTTGAATAAATGTCTTGCTAAATCTTCTTCGGTTAATTCACCTTGTTTAATGGCTAAATCTGGTCGGCCAACATCACCAATAAAAAGAGCATCACCAGAAAAAAGGCATTGTTCTACCCCTTCTTCATCTCTTAATAGTAGAGATATTGATTCCATTGTATGACCAGGTGTGTGCAATAATTCTAACGTAATATCTCCAACATTGAAAATTTCTCCATCAGTTCCTGCGTATAATTCATATTCTGCAGTAGCGCCAGGACCATAAACAATTGTTGCTCCAGTTTTCTTTGCTAAATCAACATGACCAGAAACGAAATCTGCATGGAAGTGCGTTAAGAAAATGTATTTAATTTTTGCATTATCATTGTCTGCTCTTTCCGTATAAGGAGAAGTTTCTCTTAATGGGTCAATTACAACTGCCTCACCGTTTGATTCGATGTAATAAGCCATCTCAGCTAGACAACTTGTGAATATTTGTTCTATTTTCATATGATTATAATGTTTTTAATAATTATTTGATGATGCAAATTTGCGGAAAATTCTTTTCTCTGAATGTGACAAATGTCACGTTATGAAATTATTTTCACTATAATATACTGATAAACAAGTGTTATCGTTGTTTTTATTTGATTTCACTATTGATGTGCTCAATGTAATTAAGAATTTTTTCACGACCGAATTTTCCTGTTGCAGAACTTGTGAAGACCGGAGGGATGTCCGCCCAAGTTTTTAGTAATTCTTTCTTATATTTTGCTAAATTCTTTTGTAATACAGAACTTGAAATCTTATCTATTTTTGTGAATACAATAGAGAAAGGAATTCCTTTTTGTCCACACCAATTCATGAATTCCAAATCAATTTTCTGAGGCTCGAGTCGTGAGTCAATTAAAACAAAAACATTCACCAATTCTTCACGATTCGTTAAGTACTCAGAAATGAATTTCTCCCAACTTGCACGAGAAGTCTTAGACGCTTTTGCATATCCATATCCGGGCAAATCGACAATGTACCATTCGTCATTGATAATGAAGTGGTTGATTAGTTGTGTTTTACCAGGTCTTCCCGAAGTTTTTGCTAATTTTTTTTGGTCACAAAGCATATTGATCAAAGAAGATTTACCAACATTCGACCGCCCGATAAAGGCATATTCTGGTTTTCCATCTTTAGGACAAAGTTTAATATCTGTATTGGAAATTACGAATTCTGCTTTTTTGATTTTCATCTTTTTGATTTTAGGGAAAGATAAGGAAGGGATTTGATAAATAATTAATTAAATTGGGAATTAAGAATGAAAAATTGAAAAGTTAACATTTTTTATTTTTCGATGAAGAGATTATCGTGTATATTTGTCTCACTTAATATAGGTGTTATGAAAAAATTAGTTATCGTTTGTTTTTCTGGTTTATTATTATTATTCTCTTGTCAATCGACAGAAGTGAATGTAGAAGAACGTGTTTCTAATCCTGTTTCAATGGAAACTGAAGAATCTGTTGTCGTTCCAACCAAGATTGCCACAATAGAAATTACAGGGATGACATGCGTTAAAGGTTGTGGAGGAAGTATCCGTAAATCTTTGAAAGGAACAAAAGGGGTAGAAAGGGTAACATTTGATTTTGATGCTGATAGAGCAACAGACATTGCAACGGTTTATTTTGATGACAACATTGTTTCGGTTGATGAAATGAAACAACGACTTTCTGTTTTAAATAACAATCAATTTACCATTGGAGAAATCACTGTCAAAGATTTTTCGGTAACAAGTTCGAATACTTCAGAAAAGTGCAAGAACTCAGAAGAATCATCCTTTGATGCAAACACAAATTCATTTCAATTTCCAAACCTTTTGGATTTATTCGCAGGATTTCTAACAATCCGTTAATCATTATTTCTTTTCTTGTTCTAAAAATGTAGTTTTGTACTATGAAATTGCACTATCGAGAAATGGTAGAGGGGAAACCTCTGATTATTTTACACGGACTTTTTGGTTTTTCGGACAACTGGCAAACGCACGGTAAAAAGTTAGCAGAATATTTTCACGTTTACTTGATTGATTTAAGAAATCATGGCCATTCTGATTGGAGTGATGAGATTTCTTATCAACTCATGGCAGATGATGTTTTTGAATTTTGTCAAGAACACCAATTGGAAGAAGTTCATTTGGTTGGTCACTCGATGGGAGGGAAGGTAGCCATGCAATTTGCTGTTGACCATGAAGATGTTTTAGAAAAGTTAGTCATAGTTGATATCGGCTTCAAAGAATATCCTATGCATCACCAACATATTCTCGCCGGAATTAATGCAATTGATTTATCTTCCATTTCTTCGAGAAGAGAAGCAGACCAGCAGATGAGTAAGTACATCGATAATGTTGGTATCAAGCAATTTTTATTGAAAAACATTTATTGGAAAGAGAAAGGCAAGATGGCCTGGCGAATGAATGTTGCTGTTTTGGAGCGTGATATGAAGAATATTCTTGCACCTATTCCTGTCGATGAAATCTCTGTCCCGACTTTATTTATCCGTGGAGCAATGTCTAATTACATCCTTGATGAAGACATTGAAAGTATCGAAGAACGTTTTATTGATGTTACAATCAAGACCATCGAAAATGCAGGTCATTGGGTGCACGCAGAACAGGCAGATGAATTTTTAGATAGTTTGTTGTCGTTTTGTATACGTTAGTAGACAATTCGCGTTAGTAGTGACAGGTCGCGACCTGTCACTACTAACGCGACTAACTAAATACTAACCATTACTATTAATCTTATTAAAATCGGCAGCTTGGGGGGCAATTGCGAACGAGCAGTTTGGATTGTTATTCGCGGGGATACCGAGAGAAGACCTTATTTCCTTTTTCCTTTTTTAGAATGTTGGTATTAAAAAGCAAAACCCCGCGAAAGGTTCGCGAGGTAGCTTTTTAGGTTGTTATTCGCGGACTAGCGGGGGGGGGATAAAATACATATTCACGTCACCCATCTTTCTAAAATGGAAAACGGTCATTTACTGCCCTCTATTGATATTGTACAGCGATTAATGAAAGTATTTGCCGTTAGTGCTGACAACCTTTTAAACGATAATGAAAATAGTGTTGTAGAATTAGAAAATCACGAGCTGAATGAGCAATTAATGCTTATCAACCAATTGGATGAAGATGAGAAAAATGCTTTGATTAAGATTATTAATTCAATGCTGACTAAAAAAAGAATGAAAGACTTACTGGATGGTAAAGCGAAGTTTTGAAAGATGATGCGGTCCGAGAT
>JAJRQQ010000041.1 GCA_024280155.1 Bacteroidota bacterium | reverse complement strand
ATCACCGAAAGTTAATTTATCCCAATCCAAATATTTATTATACATAGAGGCTTGAGCACCAAAAAGCATGGTGAATTTTCGGTTGACTTTTAAATGGTAAGAATAAACCAAGCCAATCATTGAAGTGTATATCGTTCCTTGTCCTTGTTGGTCATGCATCCCAATAATTCCAATTCCACCGTTGATGTTTTTAAAATATTGATCGTAAGAAGCACTATATGTTACATAGTTCCCGGAAAGACTTGGCCATTGGTTTCTATAGTTCATCGCAAAACGAGGACACCCGTTTGAACCTGCGAAAGCTGGATTCAAATAAATTGGATTGGCATAGAATTGCGTAAATTGAGGGTCTTGAGCCTGAACATCGTTCGAACTCATAGCTACAATCAATATTACGACAAACAAACGTATTAGTCTTTTCATTTAAGCTGTGTTAGTTTTATCTACTTTTATCTTAATCTTAACGAAAATAATAAAAGAAAGTTACAAATATTGCAATTTCAATATAATAATCAAAGATTTATTGCGTTTTTATCTCAAAATAAATATTTCTTACTGATATTTGCCTCATGGAAAACCGTATATATAAAATTAAGTTTCTTTTAATTATCTTTTTTATAAGTGTTAGCCCAATTTTTTCTCAAAACATTGAGACTGTCGAGGTTCATTGGCAAAAACCAAGGACTTTGACGCAGGGTGATGAGAAGGTTGTAGTACCTTCGATTAAAGGTCAGCAATTGGACGGGAATGTACCTAATTTTTCTTGGAAAAAAGTATTGCCCTCTAATAAGGAATATGTACTATCCTTTCAATTATTGTCAACTGAACCTGCTTCTAAAATTGAAATTGACTTTTTAAAATCACAAGGTATTCAAGTTGGGATTTTGAGGTATGATTTGTCGGTGTCTAAATCACATGAAAAAAGAGCTGCTGCCATTCATTTGTTTCCCTTTGTTGTTGAACAAGGTCAGATAAAAAGGATAAAAACGTTTTCGATAGATATTAGTGATGGCGTAACAACAAATGTTGTTGTACAAAAAGATTTTGTTACAAACTCTGTTCTTCAATCTGGGAATTGGTATAAAGTTGCTGTTAGTAAAGATGGGATTTATAAAATTGATAAGTCATTTCTTGAGTCTATAGGCATCAACACTACTTCTTTAAATCCTCAAGATGTTCACGTTTTCGGAAATGGAGATGGGCGTTTGCCTGAGTTAAATTCAGAACCAAGGACAGATGATTTAGCGCAAAATGCGATAGAAATTATTGGAGGATCTGATGGCTCTTTTGATGAGGGGGATTATTTATTGTTTTATGCATGGGGGGCACATCGTTGGAGGCCTAGTGGCACTATCTTCAACCAGGATCGAAATCCTTATTCTGATTATTCATACTATTTTATTACTGTAAATAGTGGTATTGCTCCATTACTAATCACCGACTTGTCAAATTCTTCATTGCCAAATACTCACACGACTAATTCTTACTCTTTCTATAGTGCTCACGAAAATGATTCAAAATCTTTGGTTAAAGGAGGGCAAAGGTGGTATGGAGAATTGTTTGATATTAATTTGGATCAAACCTTTAACTTTTCCGTTCCAAATATTTTAACTTCTTCCCCTGCTATCTTTGAAGTATCTCTTGCAAGTAGCGCATCTTTTTCTTCTGGAACAGCACAAACGTATCGCGTAAATGGAAATCAGATTTACACAGGAACTTTACCATCTGGTGCGGGAGGGGGAAACTATAAAAGACAAATTATACAGATGGTTGAAAATTCTCCCTCAGCTAGTATGTCATTAAGAATGACAGTTGTACGAAATTCACCTTCTGTATTAACTTATTTAGATCGATTATTATTGAACGCACGCGCTTCGTTAGTTTTGAATAGTGGGCAGTTAAATTTTGCAGATCTTCCTACCGTAGGAATTGGTAATGTGACGGAATTTACTTTGTCAAATTATTCTCCGAATAATTATGTATGGGACGTTACGGATCGTCATAAACCGAAACGTATAGAGGGTGTGTTCTCCGGGGGAAACTATTCTTTTGTTGCAGAAACGGACAGTATTCGATATTTCGTTACTTGTGATAAGACGGGTTATTTTACTCCAACCTTTGTTGGAAATGTGCCTAATCAAAATTTACACGGATTAAGTCAAGCGGATTACTTAATTGTTACGCATAAGAATTTCATTGGACAAGCCAATCGCTTAGCTGATTTACATCGAGTTGAAGAAGGTATGATTGTTCATGTGGTTACTGATGAGC
This sequence comes from Bacteroidota bacterium, assembly GCA_024280155.1. Lineage (GTDB taxonomy): Bacteria > Bacteroidota > Bacteroidia > Flavobacteriales_D > Crocinitomicaceae > UBA4466. The sequence continues at coordinate 23,749 of JAJRQQ010000041.1, read as the reverse complement.
AAGTGTTTAATGAGTTTAGTTCTGGCGCGAAAGATGCGACAGCGATTAGAATGTTTGCTAAAATGTTTTATGATAGAGGAGCGTTAAATCCATCTTCTCGACCAAAACATCTTCTACTTTTTGGAGACGGCACTTTTGATCCTAAAGATAGAGTTTCAAATAATAACAATTATATTCTAACGTATCAAATGTTAAATTCTGAAGATTATATTGCAGCAATGGTAACGGATGATTATTTTGGAATGCTAGATGATAACGAATCAATTTCTCCGAATGATAATTTGGATATTTCAATTGGCCGTTTGTTGATATCTAATAATGAAATGGCTGTTCAGCAGGTAAATAAGGTTGAACATTATATGAAGAATGGTTCAAGTTTTTATAATTCTGGTTCTTCTTCTCAGTGTAGTGTGCCTGGAGGTAATTCTACTTTTGGAGACTGGAGAACGAAATATGTGCAAGTTGCAGATGACGAAGAGGGGAATTATTTTTTAAATTATGATGTTGAACCACAGTACGATTCGGTAACGAAATACTATCCGTCGATGAATTGTGAGAAGATATATTTGGATGCTCATCCACAAGTTTCAACAGCAGGAGGTTCTCGTTATCCTACGGTAAATGAGGCGATTGATCGACAGGTAGATAACGGAACTTTATTGATTAATTATGTAGGACATGGTGGAGAAGTTGGTGTTGCAGAGGAGCGTGTAATAACAGTTCCGATGATTAATGCGTGGAATAACATTAATCGTTTGGCGTTAATTGTGACCGCAACTTGCGAGTTCACGAAATATGATGATCCGGATCGTGTTTCAGCAGGAGAGTGGGCTTCAATAAACCCAACTGGTGGTGCAATCGCATTGATGACAACAACAAGGTCTGTTTATTTTGGAGTGAATACCAATACAGGTAAATCATTCTTTAATAATGTGTTTAAAAGAGATGCGAATAATTTACCAAGGTCTTTTGGAGAGATTATTAAGGATGCAAAGAATGGCGTCTCTGGGAGTAATAACAAGAGAAGCTTTACCTTAATTGGTGACCCTGCTTTAAGAATAGCAATGCCAAGATTAAATATAATTACGGATAGTGTTAATGGATTAAGCCCGTCAGTTCAAATTGATACACTACAAGCATTGAGTAAAGTTACCATAAAAGGTCACATTGACGATTTTAATGGAAATGTAGTGACTGGATTTAATGGCTTTGTATATCCAACCATTTTTGATAAAGTGAAAACACTTAAAACTTTAGGAAATGACTCTAATTCACCTGTGAGAGATTTTGATGTTCAAACAAATAAATTATATAGAGGTAAAGCAACAGTTAATAATGGTTATTTTGAATTCACTTTTGTGGTGCCTAAAGATATCAACTATGCGTTTGGGAATGGGAAGTTGAGTTATTATGCTGAAGATGGTGTTACAGATGCTATTGGGAATGAAAAGCAAGTGATTATTGGTGGAGTAGATCCAAATGGTGTGAATGATACACAAAAACCGGATTTAGACATTTATTTGAATGATGTAAGCTTTGTGAATGGTGGAATTACAGACGAGAATCCTGTTCTAATTGCGATAGTTTTTGATGAAAATGGGATTAATACTGTTGGGAATGGCGTCGGTCATGATATCGTAGCTGTTTTAGATGGAGAAACTTCAAAACCTATTCTTTTGAATGATTATTATGTTTCTGAGACGGACTCATATCAAGCGGGGGAAATCCGATATAATTTCAGAAGCCTTTCTCCAGGACCACACACATTGTCATTGAAAGTTTGGGATGTAAATAACAACTCTTCAGAAGTAAGTATTGATTTTGTGGTACAGGAAAGTCTAGAGTTGTCTCTAGATCATGTGTTGAATTATCCGAATCCTTTTACAACTTCTACCGATTTTTATTTTGAACATAATCAGGTTTGCGATCAGTTGCAAGTTCAATTGCAAATAATGACAATTTCAGGTCGATTAGTGAAAACAATCAATACTGTCGTTGCCTCTGAAGGTTTTCGTTCAAATGCAATTCATTGGGATGGTCGAGATGATTTTGGGGACCAATTAGCGAAAGGGGTTTATGTTTACCGATTGGTTGTAAAAACAAGTGATGGTAAAAATGCTGAAAAGTTAGAGAGATTAGTAATTCTGAAATAGTTCTTAGAAAAATCGACAACTAAAAACAGCGGTATCATCAACGAGGTCAAGTTTACCTTTCCATTCATCTAATTTGGAAAAGATAAGACTATTCATGTCATCCATTGATAAAGGATAGTAACTTTTGACTAATTTAACCAGTCTTTCAGTACCGAAAAATTCTTCTTTCTCATTCTCTAATTCGACAACACCGTCTGTATATAAAACTAAAGTTGTATTTGGTGCAAGTGTTTTTTCGCCAACGTTGATAAAAGGAAGTTCATCCATCATTCCTAAACCAATACATCCTTGGTCGAGGTCTTCGACTGTGTTTCCATTTGTGATGAAGGGATGATTGTGCCCAGCATTAATGTAGTTGAGTTTGCGAGATGCAGTGTTGTAGTGAGCTAAGAAGAAAGTAATAAATTTTTCTCCTTTCGCATTCTTCATGACTTTATTGTTGAGTTCTTCAATCAAGCCTTTGATTTCAAACTCTTCGTGCTCAAAAAGAGTCCGGATAGTTGCTTGAAAGTTCGCCATCAACATTGCAGCAGAAACGCCTTTTCCGGAAACATCCGCAATACATATAATAAAATCCTCATCGCTAAGGGGGATGAAATCGTAATAATCCCCACCAACTTCATGTCGAGGCTTATGTTTGGCAGAAATGTCCATTTGTGTATTTGAAGGAAGGTCACTTGGGAATAACATTTTTTGCATCACAGAAGCAATCTCTAGATCTCTCTTGTAACGCTCTTGACCAAGGTTGACTTTTGCCATTCGCTTATTTTCGATAGCAACCACAATGATGTTGAGTAAAGTTTGAATAAAACTCATATAACTCAATTCTTTACTATAGTGACGCCCGTCGTATTCTACACCTTCGATTAATAGATATGCTAAAGCATTTTCTTTGTGGTGTACAGGGATAACAACATCAAATTCTTGTAAAATAGTTGAATGGGAAGATTCTATAATTGTTATCTCTTTAAAACGTCCGAGTTCCTCTTCAACATTGAAACTGTTTAACTTTCCTTTGAAACCACTTTTTAGAATGTAACTCCATTCATCTTGCTTGTTGAATAATACGAATTTATCATACCCTAATTGTTCATGTACAATAAACTCAAACAAACGCATCAATTGATCGATATTCTGATTGGAATTGATCGCATTCGTTACGTCCAAAAGAGAGTTTAATTTAAAATCTTTCAGTTGAATTTGATGTTCGAGATTATGTACAGATTCTTGAGTCATTTATAGGTTTTCGATAATTTCGGGCAACTTTCTCAGTGCTGCCATTTCTTTAAATTTGGAACGAAACTCTCCTGCAGGTGAACCAAAATAAGTTTTTCCTCCTGCCAAACTTTTCGCGATGCCGGACTGAGCGAGAACAGTAGCGCCTTCCCCGATTACGATATCACTGGCGCAACCAACTTGTCCCCACAGTGTAACATTGTCTTCGACTATAACACAACCGGCTACACCAACATTCGCAGCAAATAGGCAATTCTTACCGACAAGGGTATCATGTCCTACTTGAACTTGATTGTCGATTTTTGTTCCTTCTCCAATAATAGTTATTCCTGAAACACCTGCGTCGATGGTGCAAAGTGCTCCAATCTCTACATTTTTTTTGAGGTGAACACCACCGCAAGTGTGCATTCGATCGTAACCTTTATCTTTTTTCTTGTAGTAAAAAGCATAATGACCAATTACAGAGTTTGGTCCAACGATAACATTTTCGTCAATTGTGGTGTTGTTACCGATAATTGCTCCAGATAGAATGAGTACATTTTTTCCGATTTTTACATTGTGACCAATTACAACATTAGGGTAGATAATTGCCGATGAATCAATCGTTGAATTCTCACCAATTGATTCAGTCTGAGGTTTAAATGGAGAAAAGTGACGCGTTAATTTATTGTAGTCATCGAAAGGTTTGTCAGAAACAATTAATGCTTTCCCCTCGGGGCAGTCGACTTTTTTGTCAATTAAAATAGTTGTCGCTGCACTTTTTAGTGCTTTATCATAATATTTGTGGTAATCCACAAACATTAAATCACCCGGTTCAACCATGTGAATTTCATTCAGACCGGTAACGATATGATTTTCATCTCCGATAAATTCGCAACCGATAATTCCGGCGATTTCTTTTACAGTATATTCTCTATGTAGTTTCATCTTTACATTCTTTTACAAAGTAAAGGTAGAGAATTGAAGGGTGTCTATGAAAGCCCTAGCGAAATGTTATGAACGTATAAATGTTGGATGAATGAAAGAGTTTATCTAGAACTCCAACAAATTTTTCAAAGCACTTTCTACTTTTTTCGCATTGGGTAACAGTTCTGCCTCTAAAATGGAGTTTAATGGAATCGCTGGAGTATCAACTGCACCTACAATAGAAACTGGAGCATCTAAAAAGGTAAAGTTGTCGCGTTGTATTCTCCCCGCTAAACCTAATGTGAAATTCGCTTCAATAGACTCTTCCGTTACCAACATCACTTTGCCATGTTTTTGAGCGGCTTCATTCATCATGTCGTGGTCCAAAGGGTTCAAAGTTCTTAAATCAATGATTTCCACTTTTCCTGGGAAAGATTTAGAAGCTTCTATAGACCAATATATGCCCATTCCGTATGTGATGATAACACAAGATTCTCCATTGTCAATTACAGAATCATCAGCAGATTGTACAACTCTTCCTTTTCCAAATGGAATCACATAATCTTCATCCGGTTCAATAGACATTGCGCCTTCAGTTCCTTTTATTTTCGACCAATACAAACCTTTATGCTCTAAGAATACAACTGGATTTGGGTCGTAGAATGCAGATTTCATTAATCCTTTCATATCGGCACCTGTTGAAGGGTAGGCAATCTTAACTCCACGGATATTTGTCAAAACAGATTCGACACTCGAAGAATGGTAAGGCCCCCCTGAGCCGTAAGCGCCAATTGGGACACGAATTACACAACTCACAGGCCATTTACCGTTGGATAAATAGTATGAACGACTGACTTCTGTAAATAATTGATTCAATCCAGGCCAAATGTAATCGGCGAATTGAACCGCAACAAAAGGTCTTAATCCGGCAGCTGCCATTCCAACAGTTGAACCAATGATAAATGCTTCTTGAATTGGTGTATTAAATACTCGATTGTCTCCAAAAGTTTGAGCAAGTGTTGCTGCCTCTCTAAAAACACCACCCAATCTCTTTCCGACATCTTGTCCGTATAAAAGTGATTCAGGATGTTTTTCCATTAATTCTCGCACAGCAAAAAGAGCAGAGTCAACCATAACAGTTTTCTTTTTTCCTTTTGGTTCACGAATCCCTTTTTCTTCGGTGATTGGTGTTGGTGCAAAAATATGATCAGTGATTGATGCTGGTGAAGGGTCTTCTGCATTTAAAGCTTTGTCGTATTCTTCATCGACTAACTTCCGCGTATTTGCTTCTATATTGATTATGTCAGCTTCATCAACGCCGGCATTACGTAGTAATTCTTTTAATTTTGGATAAGGATCTTTCTTTGCTTCTTCTTCTAAATCATCTCTGTACCATTCTTTTCGTACACCAGAAGTATGATGACCTAATAAAGGAACTTTCGCATGAACGATAAACGGTCTTCTTTCTTTACGAACAATAGAAATTACATCTTGCATGGTTTGGAATGATTCTTCAAAATCACTTCCGTCAATTGTTCGAACTTCGATACCATTGAACCCTTGTGCGTATTTTGTAATATCCTGTGCTCGAGTTTCTTCTGCGTTCGCTGAAATATCCCAACCGTTATCTTGTACTAAATAAATAATTGGGTATTGTTTCAATGCAGCCATTTGAAATGCTTCAGAAACTTCGCCCTCTGTACAAGAAGCATCTCCAAGTGAACAAACAACAACTGGATTTTCTCCTTTATAGTCTTTTGCTAACCCTTGTAATTCTTTGTATTGAATCCCCATAGCAACTCCTGTTGTAGGAATAGCTTGCATTCCTGTGGCAGAAGATTGATGTGGGATTTTAGGCATGTCATCACGATTCAAAGATGGGTGGCAGTAGTAAGTTCTACCTCCAGAAAATGGATCGTCTTTCTTTGCGAAAACTTGCAACATTAATTCGTAAGGTGTCATTCCTATACTCAAAAGAATGCTGTCATCTCGGTAATAAGGCGCGACCCAATCTTGCGGTTTGAGTTGCATTCCTGTGGCAATTTGAATCGCTTCATGCCCTCTTGAGGTTGCATGCACATATTTAGAAGTAACCTCTTTATTTGTTTCATATTTTTCAGCAAGTGTTTTTGCTTTACACATGAATTCAAACGCTTCAATTAAATTTTCTTTTGAAGTTTTAATATTTTTTTGGTTGCTTCAGTTTTTTGTGACATTTTGCTCATTTTTGTCTAATTGCGAATATACGGAATCTCTATGAAAAAGGGATAATTGTAACGGTTACTTTTCTGAGAAATTACGTTAAAAAAACAGATTCTACTTTTATAGCTCGAATAATTCTTATTTTGCACTGTTTTTGATAAATCATTTTTATGCGAATATTTTTTCTATTTATTTCTCTCTTTCTTTTCTCATTTTCGGGAACTTCTCAAGTTGTTTTTCAAACTGTAAAATATGATTTGGTGATCTAGAATCTTATTCTTCTCGCTATGTTGACATTGTTTTAAATAATGAAAGTCCAAAAGTGGAATGGGTGTTGAGCGTGAAAAAGCCGAGAGAAGTGGTGTATCTATTTTCGAATCAAAAAATGGAAAAAGATAGCTCAATTGTTCTTCGTTTTCAAGTGAATCCGAAAGAAAAAGGACGGTTCTCTTATACGATTGAAGTTTTCACAAGTGATCAAGCAGATGCGACAAAAATTAAGTTGAGTGGAAATGTTTTAGAGCTTGAAGAAGGTGTAAATACTTTTACAAGTTGCCCAACATTCTCCGATGAGCCAAAAGGTGCAAATAAAACGAGTTTTGATTTGACTGTCGTTACGATTGACAAAGAAACCAAGAAAGAATTGTCACATTCTAAAGTTGTTCTTATTCAAAATGGACAGGCTGTTTGGGAGAAAGAAACCAATAAAAATGGTCGAGTGAAGGAAAAGTCAACTCTTGGTCTAAGCTATTTTTATGCAACTCACGAAGGTTATTCTCCTGCAGAATTAGGAGCGTATATTAATTTCAAACGCAATTTTATCGTTTTAGAATTGGAGAAAAATGAAGAAATCATTATTGATGTACCTTTTGAAGATACCACTGTTCTGGTTTTTCAAGAAGAAGAAGTTATCGATGAGGTGATTATTGAAATTGAAACCGAAATTGAAGAAACCGAAGTGGTTGAAATTAAAGAAGTAAATACTGTTCCTCTAACTGAAGAAGAAAGTCCTTCGTTTGAAGATTTATCAACAGATAATTTTGATGAGAAATATTTTAAACCGATAAATGTTGTTTTTGTTTTAGATGTTTCTTCGTCGATGAAGCAGGTGGATAAAATTGAATTAATGAAGTACTCATTGATTCAATTAGCTGAAATGCTACGACCTCAGGATCAATTTGGTATTGTAACTTATTCGACGAACACACGTGTTTTATTGGAGCCAACTTCCGGTGGTGCAACGGATGAGATTATTGCAGAAATATCAAAACTCAAAGCGTTTGGTTATACTTCTGGTGGCGAAGGAATTAAATTAGGATACAAGACGGCGTACAAATCAAGAATTGATGATGGGACAAATCTAGTTATTGTAATAACAGATGGTGCGTTCAACCGTAATTCAGATGATTATAAAAAATACATTAAGAAGTATAAGAAAAAAGGCATCTTGTTGTCAGTTGTTGGAATTAAAAATAAAGCAGTTGCCGCAGAAAAAATGACAGCGGTTGCAGAATTGGGTGGAGGAAGTTTTATTTCGATTATGAAACTCATAGATGCACAGAATAATTTAAAACAAGATATTCGAATGAAAGCATTTAGGAGGTAGTCTTTTTTTGTATTTTTACATAAGGAGAGAAGTTTTCACGTAAAGTAGAATTAGTTAGAAATGGAAATGGATTTAGAAAGAGATTTTAATACAGAAATACTCGAATTAAAAAACGATTACGAAGGCAAGGTTGTTGCGACATTGATATCTTCAAAATACAATACGGGTAATCGAAAGAGTGTTTTATATATTCATGGTTTCATAGATTATTTTTTTCATCCTCATCTTGCTGAACAATTTCACGACAATAAATTTGACTTTTATGCACTCGATTTACGGAAATATGGTCGGTCAATCTTGCCGCATCAACACGAGAATTTTTGCGCCAGTTTAGAAGAGTATTATGAGGAGATTTCTCAAGCACTTCAAGTTATTTGCAAAAATAGTCCTGCAATTTATTTAATGGGGCATTCTACCGGTGGTTTAATTGTTTCAAATTACATGAACGATGGTGATAATCGTCATTTAGTGATAGGTTTAATCTTAAATTCACCTTTTTTAGACTTTAATCAATCTAAAATCGAGAAAATTGTTTCTCTTATTATTTCTAAAATTGTGAGTAAAATAAGTTTCTTTTCGAATATAAAAGGTGCTCTTTCTCCGGTATATGCGCAAAGCTTACACGTCAACCATTTTGGAGATTGGAACTTTAACTTGAAATGGAAACCAATTGAAGGTTTTACGACATACTTTAAATGGATTCTGGCTGTTCGAGAAGCTCAAATGAAATTGAGAAATTCGAATATTCAAGTCCCTGTTTTATTGATGCATTCATCAGGTTCTTTGAAGCCTAAAAAATATTATGAAGACGTCAATAGGAATGATGTAGTCTTAAATATTGAAGACATGAAAAGAATAGGTAAGAACCTAGGTGGAAATGTTTATTTTTTAGAAATAAAGAATGCTGTGCATGATATTTTTCTTTCTTCAAAAGAGGTTAGAAAAGATGCTTTTGAAAGAATGTTCTCTTGGTTGAAAGATAACTAAATTAATTTCAATCCGCAAGTTGCACGAATCTAAGTTAAAGCCCGAACCTTTCGCGTGGTCTTGGTGGAATATCCATTGCTTTGGGTTTCTTAAAGTATTAAACAAAAAAAAGGAGCGTAAAACTACGCTCCTTTTTTGTAAGAAAATTCTTGCTATTTCAAGTTAATCACTACACGTTTCATTTTTGAAACATCTTTGTAATTTAGAGTAACGAAGTAAATTCCAACCTCATATTTCATAGCATTGATTTTTACTTTATCCATTCCTTGAACATCAATTCTTTCAACGATCTTACCTACGGCATCCGTAATGGTAATGGTTGCTGTTTCTCCTGCAGGAAGAATAGCTTCAACATAGAAGTAATCAGTCGCAGGGTTTGGCATAATGTTCATCGAGATATTCAATATTTCATTCTCTGAAATAGAAGCAGTATTCAATACTTCAAAAGTCATCGTTGTATCACATCCTTCTGCAGAAGTTGCAGTTAAAGTATATGAACCAGGATTTAATCCTGAAATATCTTCTGTCGTTTCACCACTCGTCCAAGAATAAGTATAAGTCGTTGATGCACTCAAAGTAACATCAATTGCACCATCATTACAAGTAGAACAAGTTGCATCTGTTACATTTCCAGAACCATTGAAGATTGTATTTGAATTTCCAACAGTTACATTTTCTGTCATTGCACAGTTGTCTGCTTGGTCGGTGATTGTCACAGAGTATGAACCAGCACTTAACGAAGTTAAATCTTCTGTTGTAGCTGAGTTACTCCAAGAATAAGTGTATGTTCCTGAACCATTCGCTACAGTTAAATCGATTGCACCTTGTCCATTTCCACACATTTCATCCGTTACGACTGATGAAGCAGTCATTCCATTTGTAGATGCATCTACTACAACGTCCATTGATCCTGTACATCCTCCAGGAGCTGGGTCAGTAATTGTAACTGTATATGTTCCTGCAGACAATCCTGATATGTCTTCAGTAGTTGCTCCATTGCTCCAAGCATAAGATAAACCTGTTCCTGTCACAACTGTTAAATCAATTGATCCATTTCCTTGTTGACAATAATCATCAGTCGAAGCACTTGTTACTTCAAAAGTGACATCATTTGTTATGGTAACTGAATAGTCAACACTACAAGGGAAACCACCACCAGAAGTTACCGTAACCGTGTATGTTCCTGCGCTTAACCCTGAAATGTCTTCTGTTGTTGCTCCATTATCCCATGCGTAAGTATAAGTTCCTCCACCTGGACCACCACCATCTGTAACAGTGATGTCTATTGAACCGTTACTTGCTCCACAGGTTTCATTCACTGAAACATCATTCACATTGAAGAATGCAGCACCTCCAACGGAAACATTTGTATCTGCAGAACAACCAAAATTATCCGTAATACTTATTAAATATGTACCTTGATTTATATTCGAAAATGAAGGTCCACCATTACTAACACCGTCAATTAAATAATCATTTGGGGTTCCAGATGTTGTCACATCAATTTGTCCGTTTCCACCTCCACAGAATTCATCTTGAACTTGAACTTGCGTAAATGCTAATCCGGAACTTTGCGTGTTTACGGTATATGTCTCTGTAACCTGACAATTGGCATTATCAGTGACTGTGATTGCATATGTTCCAACAGATAAGCCGTTAATGTCTTCCGTTGTCGCCCCATTATCCCAAGAGAATGTGTATGGAGTGATTCCTCCTGCTGTTGTTACATCAATTGCACCATTTGAAGAAGTACAGAATGCATCTGTCACTACAGCCGGAGCTGATAAGTTTGTATTGTTGATGTTATTCACTTGGAATGTTTGTGAAGTTGTACAACCTGTACCATCTGTTACAGTTACGGTATATGATCCAGATGAAAGTGAGATTGCATCTTGTGTTGTTTGTCCATCTGACCAAGAATAAGTATATGGACCTGTTCCTGTAACTTCAATATCGACAAAACCTTGTCCGTTCAAACAATTCTCATCTCCAATGTTTGAGAAAGAAATAGCAAGTGAACCAGCGTTGTTGTTAACGGTTGCAGATGCAGAAGCTGAACATCCTACATTATTTGTAACAGTTAACGTGTACGTTCCTGCAGAAATTCCAGAAATATCTTCCGTTGTTTGACCAGAATCCCACGTAGTGGAAACAATTCCTGTTCCTGTAATGGTTGCGTCTATTGCACCATCACTTTGACCACAGTTTTCATCTGTTGTACTTGTGATAGAAACCGCAAGTCCTCCAGATATATTTGCCACTGTTCCTGAGTAATTTGCAATACATCCAAAATTGTCAGTGACTGTTAAGTTATATGTATTAGCAGAAAGTCCAGATAAGTCTTCTGTTGTAGCTCCATTATCCCATGAGAATGATAGAGGCGAATTTCCACCAGTAGTAGTTACGTCAATTGCACCTGTTCCATCACCACAATTTTCATCCGTAACATTACCTGATAAGGCAAGATTACCAGCATCATTGTTGATAGTGTAAGAATTTGTAATTGTACAACCTCCACCATCAGTTACCGTAACAGTATATGTTCCAGCTGAAAGATTAGAGTTGGTAGATGTTGTTGTACCATTATTCCAAGAATAAGTGTAAGGAGATTGACCGCCAGAAACGGTAATTGAAATTTCTCCAGAACCAGATCCACAGCATTCATCGGTAACATTTGCATTTGAAATAGCTAAGGTTGATCCTAAGTCATTGACTGTGTAAGAACCTGTTGCTGTACATCCATTTGCATCACTAACAGTTACAGTGTATGTTCCAGCGGATAAGTTAGAAACATCTTCAGTAGTTGCACCATTTGACCAAACATAAGTTGGGTTTGTAGCATTGTTTACAGTGATGTTAATTGCCCCATTACTTTGACCACAGTTTTCATCTGTTACAATCGGTTGTACAATTGCCATCGAACCTGCTGAAGAATTCACAACTGCTTGAGTGTTTGCTGTACATCCGGAATTATCTGTAACAGTAACAGAATAAGTACCAGAAGAAAGATTCGAAATATCTTCTGTAGTTGCACCGTTCGACCAAGCATAAGTAATAGGCGCATTTCCTCCAGCGACTGAAATATCAACACTACCTAATCCATTTGAACAAGTCTCATCAGTTGGAATCACGTTTGTGATACTCAATGTTCCAGAAATAGTAGAAACTTGAATGCTTGATGTTGTTACTGAACAACCATTGTTGTCAGTAATTGTACAAGTATATGTTCCTGCAGCTAATGAAGAAATGTCTTCAGTTGTTGCTCCATTCGACCAAGCGAAAGTGTATGTTTGTCCACCAGATGGTACTAAATCAATTGAACCAGTGTTATTCGAACAAGTATCACCAATTGAGGTAAAAGTATAACTCAATGTTCCACTTGTTTGATTAACTGTTGCCGAACCAGTGATTTGACAACCGTTATTATCGGTAACTGTATAGGTATATGTTCCAGCACTTAGCGAAGAAATATCTTCAGTTGTTGCTCCATTCGACCAAGAATAGTTGATTGGAGTTGCTCCACCATTAACAGTTAAGTCAACTGCACCAAGTGTCGTACATATTTCATCAGTTACAGTTGTTGAAGCAGTCATTCCACTTGCAGTGTTACCTACTGTGAATTGAGACGTAGTAACAGAACAAGAAGTGTTATCCGTAATTGTGCAAGAATACGTTCCTGCTGATAAACCAGTTATCGTAGAAGTTGTCGCTCCATTCGACCACAAATATGTGTAAGGAGTAGAACCACCAGTAACAGATAAGGAGATTTCACCAGCTCCACTTGAACAAACTTCATTTGTGATTGTTTCTGTGTAGCTAATATTGTTCGCTTGATTAGTCACTGTGTAAGAATTGTTAACGGAGCAACCTTGGTTATCCGTAACCGTTACATCATAAGTGCCTTCGTTTAATGAAGAAAGGTCTTCAGTAGTTGCACCATTTGACCAATTAAAAGTCATCGGTGTTGAACCGCCATTGATAACGATGTTGATTGCACCCGCTCCGTCTCCACAATTCTCGTTAGTAACGATTGCATTTTGAATTTCTAAAGTTCCTGCATTAGAGTTAACAACGATTGAATGTGCTTCAGAACAACCATTATCATCTGTTACTGTTATGTCATATGTCCCCGCAGAAAGGTTTGATAAATCTTCGTTGGTTGCTCCATTTGACCATAAGAATGAATATGGTTGAGATCCTCCAGATACGTTGATGTTAATTGCACCGTTTGAAGAATTACAAACTTCATCTGTGACCAATTGAGTAGAAACGTTTAGCGAACCCGCTGAGTTGATGACAGAATAAGTTTCTGTTGTAAAAGAACAACCTGAATTATCTGTTATCGTGCATGTGTAGTTGCCAGCAGATAATCCTGAGATATCTTCTGTTGTTGCACCATTACTCCAAGCAAAGGTTAAATTATTTCCTGTTGTAGTAATGTTAATTGCACCTTGCCCATTACCGCATGTTTCATGTGTGATATTTGAACCAACGACAGAAATATTTCCTGAAGTTTGAGTCACTGTGTATGAAACAACTAATGAACAACCTGTTTCATCTGTGATAGAACAAGTATAAGTTCCTGCGGATAAACCAGAGATATCTTGAGTTGTTTGACCAGAATCCCAAGTGTAAGTCAATACACCATTTCCACCAGAAACAGATTGATTAATTGCGCCGTTTGAAGAAGTACATAACTCTGGACTTACAGTTCCAGTTGCGCTTAACGTTCCTGTATTGTTGTTAATTGTATAAGAATTTGAAACATTACATCCATTTCCGTCGGTAACTGATACGGTATAATTTCCGGCACTCACATTTGTTAAATCTTCATTGGTACTGTTATTAGACCAAGAATATGTATAAGGTAAAGCGCCTCCTGTAACAGTGATATTTATTCCACCATTTGCCCCCCCACAGTTCTCATTTGAAATGGTTGCATCAGAAATTACTAAATTTCCTGTATTATTTGAAACTTGATAGCTTTCTGATACTGAGCAATTATTCGCATCTGTTACAGTTACGGTATAAGTTCCTGCAGAAAGATTCGAAATATCTTCTGTAGTTCCTCCATTTGACCAAGAATAAGTTACCGGTGCTACGGCATTTAAAACATTGATATCGATAGAACCATTTCCAGAACCACAATCTTCATTGTTAATTGCATTCTCTTGGAGTGCGATGTAGCAAAATGCAGAACAGTTCGAAACATCATTCACAATTGAGAATGAATTTGAAGCTGTACAACCGTTTCCGTCGACTACATCCAATGTATATGTTCCTGCAGTTAAGTTATTTAAATCTTCTGTTCCTTGTCCATTTGACCACTGATAACCGTATGAGCCAGTACCACCAGTAACGTTCACATCTATAACTCCATTATCCGTGTTACATAATTCATTACTAATAGAATTCGCAGAAATAATAATTTCTGTTGCGCTATTCACTGTTATTGACTCAGAGATAATACAACCTTGTTGGTCTTGCATAGTGACCGTATATGTTCCAGCAGTAATACCTGTTAAGTCTTCTGTAGTTTGTCCAGAATCCCAAGTGAATGTGTAAGGTGTCTGTCCACCTGTTGCCGTAATGTCAACTGCTCCATTACTCCCACCAAAACAAGAAGTTGGAGTTGTTGTGGAGCTTATCGCTAATGAGCCAATGTTGTTTACAAGGAAAGTCTCAACAGATTGACAACCATTGCCATCTGTTACGGTTACTGTATAAGTTCCTGCAGGGATATTTGTTAAATCTTCTGTAGTTGCTCCATTCGACCAAGACACTGTATAAGCAGCTTGAGCACCTTGAATGTCAATGTTGATTGCGCCATCATTTCCACCACAAGTTGAATTTGTTACAAAACCTGAAGTAACAATTTCAGCAGGTTGAGTTAAGGAAACGATTGTATCTGGTAAATCTCCTACTAAACTAATGTACCAGTTGAAGATATAACCATTGTCTAAAGCAAATTGATCCGTAACGTGAACTGTCCACGTACCATTCATATCTGCACCAACCAAACCGTTGAAACTTTCGAAAGGTGTATAAGGTCCTGCTGGTAAATAGGTGTCTGTATAACTATTTCCTTGAGCATCTGTATAATTTCGAGTGAAGTTGTTAGACTCCCCAACCATAGTTAAATAAGTAGGGTTAGCATTGAAACAATACTCGTAACCAGAACCGGGATCGGTGAGGGTAGAACTTGCTTGCCCATCTATAGGAGCAGTTGCAATTGGCTCACCTAAATCACAAGAACCACCACCGTTTTGTTCTTTTAAGATGATAATTTCACCAGAAGGAGCTTCTACTTCAATTTTTAAATCTCCTAAGAAAGAATGCTCCATTGTTAAACAAATCTGTTGAATTTGATTAACATTATTAATCGTTTGTCCTGTATTAAAACCAGAAATAGGTAGAGGTGCGTCATAAGTTATTACTTGACCGTTTGGCACATCTGGTAAGAATGTTGTGTCGGCATCATAAACTCCACCAATAACAAGAGCGTCAGCTTGGCAACCATAAGAATCAGTCACTTGAACAGAATAGGTTCCTGCCGCTAAGCCTGTGATTGGGTTATTCTGTGTGTTCGTTTCAACCTGATTTGGGTCGGTGACCTGATAAGTATATGGAGGGAATCCACCTGTTGCAGTGACTAATATTTCTCCTGAATTGTCTTCAAAACATCCTAAATCAGTTCCATCGAGTGAAAAATCAATCGGTTGGGCATCATCGATGTATAAGTATGCTGTATCAAAAGCTGCACAGATAGAAGGTTGGTAAATTATCCAAACGGATTCTTGTCCTTCTGTGATACCATCGGAGAATGCATTGATATAAATGGTTGCAGAAGTATCGCCCGCAACAATTGTCATTGAACTATCTACGAATTGATAATCGACACCATTCACAGCTGTACCACCTACAATAAAGTTAATGATTCTGTCTTGGTTAGAGGTTTCGTCATAAGCAAAAGTAAAACTTGCAGGGATACAACCTTCCAAAGCTATACCGTCTGCATTGACCGTTTCAGTTTGAACATTAACAGTTCCTTGAATCAATGAATTTTCTTGTAAAAATACAGCAGAACTATAAACACCATCTCCTGCATCTGCAATTACCAGTTTAAGGTGATAAGTGTTACAAGGAGTTAAGTTATTTTTCTTTGCTTCGAGTACTGTTGTGAAACCATCGTATTGAATGTCATTTCCTCCTGCATTATCCACATAGTATTGACTATTCGTTACAGGGTTAATGTTGTTTATCGCTACTGGATTTGTAGTATTTGGTACCAAAGCGATGTTTTCTTCACCGGTGATTCCAGGACCACTGATGTAAAAAGCAAAAACATCGTTAAAAGATGAATTATTTGGTGGCGCGTATTCAGGGTATTCTTCAGATGAGAACACATAGTTGAATTGAATGGTCGAAGATTGGACTTCGAAATCGAATTCTAATGTGATTGCATCAAAAGTGTTTACGCCTGCCAATGCTGTCATTTGAGCGGTTCCGGGTTGATTGAGGTTGGCTCCAATTCCACCAGAATTATTTGGGCCAGGGGCTTCGTTAATATTTCCTGTTGATAGAATAACGCCGTTATCGAATCCAATATCTGAGTTAGATCCAGCAAAACTACCAGAGGCAGTTCCTCCACCAGTTAGTACTGCATTTGATACAGTAATATTTGGACCAGCAAGAATAGTTGCCAGTTGTTGGGCAGTTACCCCGCCTGTTGTGTTTATTTGTGCAAAATTTGTAGAATAAAATAATGAAACAAATAACACTAAAGAAAAACGATAAATGTGTTTCATAGTATAATAGTTTTAGACTTCTAAACTAATTAAAAAAGATGGATGAATAGCAGGGCTTCAAGTGAAAAACATTTCTAATGTTGAAATCCTATCTTATTTAAATTGAATCTATTATATTTACAATTATGAAGAAAATATTTTATCTGACTTTATTTTTAACTCTTCTCTTTTCGAATTATTCGATTGGTCAGTTCTACAAGGATGTTAAAGGAGTTAAAAAGTATGAAGCAAAAATGGATAAGATTGATTCCTATTTAAAACTTGATCCCTTCTCTGCTTATCAACTGATTGATGATTTAGAACAACTTTCAGATAAAGAAGATAATAATGAGCTAAAAGTTGTTTGTGATATTTTTCGAGGAACTTACTATTATTATATCTCTCAGAATGATAGTTCGTTGATTTTTTTTGAACGAGCAATTCACTTTGCAGACAGTATTGAAAGTCCACAGTTAAAATCAGCGGCAAGTATTCGTCAACTTTTTGTCATAGATGAAGGAGTTGAGTCGAGTTTGATGTTTGATTTGATGAAAGAAGAGTATTCGATTGCTTTGGAGAATAGAGATACCATCAACATGATTTCTAGTCTAAATGGATTAGGGGCATATGCTGCCGATTTAGATAGTACAGAAAGGAGTTTTCATTATTACTTGAGAGCAATAGAATTAGCAAAAGAGAGTAAGAATGAATTCGAAAGAGGATCGTTATTAAATAATCTAGCATTGTTAAAATTACGGCTTGATTCTCCAGAAGAAGCATTGAAAGATTTAAAAGAAGGACTTGAAATTGCTCAAAAAATAAAGAATCTTAGATTGGAACTTTTCTTTATTGATAATTTTGGGTATTACTATAGTGTGGTTGACTCTGTTGAATTGGCGAAAAAGCAGTACGATTACGCATTGAAAGTTGCTAAAGAAAAGAATTTTCCTCTAATAGAGTTATTAGCGATGATTAACCTTTCTTCTCTGGAAAGTCGACTTGGTAATGAGAAGAAAAGTGACTCCCTCATAGTCTTTTCGTTAGAGATTGCGAAGAACAAAGGAATAAAACATTTTATTTCCTACATTTATCTAGAACAAGTAAATCATTTAATCGATGAAGGAAAGTACAACAATGCAAATCAGCTATTAGATTCAGTTGTTGCCTATTCAAAATATGGACCGAGGGGAGATATTATGTTGAATTATTATTCGCTGAAATCTGAATTGTTCAAGAAAAAAGGAGATTACAAAACTGCGATGGATTATTATGGAAGAATGAATGATTTATCCGATTCTTTGGATAAAAAAACGCACATGCAAATCATGACTCAAATTCAATTGAAATATGATGTAGAGAAAAAAGAAATTCAGCGTGTCAAAGAAAAGTTATCCTTCGAAAATAAATTGAGGCAGAAAGAAGAAAATGAAGCAAAGATTAGACAATGGTTTATCGTTGTTATTTTTTCATTTCTATTAATTATCAGTTTGGTTTTAGTGCTATATTTTAGAAGTAAGAACAAGCAAGAGGCTAAATTTAGCACTGCAATTATCAATCAATTAGAAACGGAACGTGAGCGGATTGCAAAAGATTTACATGATGGAATTGGACAAAATTTAATTATTATTAAAAATAAATTTAATAATTTAAAATTAGAAGAGTCACTTGCTCTTGATGAATTGAATGAGAATTTATCATCTACGCTTGAGGATGTTAGGAGTATCTCAAGGTCTTTGATTCCTCCAGAGTTAAAACGACTCGGTTTACATAAGTCTATCGATAAAATGTTATCCGAAGTAGCGAAATCTACAGGAATGCTTGTTACATCTGATTTAGAACTTTTGGATCAAATGAAATTGGAGAAATCACATGAAATTAGAATTTACCGTATCATTCAAGAGTTATTAACCAATACAATCAAACATTCTAAAGCGACTTCATTGAAGGTTGAATTCCTTAAGAGTAATAGTGGGTATTCAATTGTTTATCAGGATAATGGGGTTGGAATAAACGAAGAATTAATACAAGAAAGTAACTCTATTGGTTTAAGAAGTATTCGTTCTCGTTTGAAAATGTTAAATGGAACGATTAAATTTGAAAAACAAGAAACAGGTCTTAAGGCTGTGATAAGAATTAAAAATAAATGATGAATATTTTACTAGCAGATGACCATCCTATCTTTAGAAAAGGATTGCGCTTTTTGATTGAAGATAATTATAAAGATTGTACAATTACAGAGGTAAACAATGGGAAAGAAGCAATTGATGCTCTAAAACATGATTCTTTTATGTTTTCAATTATAGATATTGATATGCCAGAACTGTCTGGTATAGATGTGCTCCATTTTATTAAGGATAATGATATCTCAACTAAGCCTATTATTCTTACCATGCATAATGATGAGTTATTCTTTAATGAGTCTTTTAATAATGGTGCGATTGGTTTTTTGTTGAAAGAAGATTCGTCCTTAGAGATTGTGGATTGTATCGAAAGCGTGAAAGTGGGAATTCCATTTTTAAGTGAGAGGATTAAACCATATCTTGAAAATCGTAAAGAATTTAACTCTAAAACCGATTTAATTCGTACTGCATTAAAATCATTATCTAAGTCAGAGTTTAATACATTGAAATTAGTAGCAGAGAATAAAACTTCTAAACAAATTGCTGGGTTGTTGTTTATGACGGAAAAGTCAATTGAAAATTATCGAAGTAGGATATGTAAAAAACTAAAAATTAATGGAGGGAGTAATTCACTCTTTAAGTGGTGTTTAGAAAATAAGAACTACATCGCTACAATTTAAAATAAAAAAAATGAGTGTTGCCCCCTCAATTTTGAATGTTCTCTTGGATGATTACGTATAAGTCAGTATATTTGAATTGTATTTATGCTTATTCAATTCATAAGTAATTTTAGTATGGGTAGTAAAATGAATAATCACTTAGTGGTAATTTGAATTGAAAAAAGTTTAATTTTTGAAGCAATAAAGTATTTGGGTACGTAGTAATTCTATAAAATCTTCAAAAATTTATAAATATGTTTAGTTTAAACTCCTCTTTTTAGAGGAGTTTTTTTTATGCCTATGTTTTGACTAACTTTGTAAAAAAAAATAAAATGAAAATTCCCGTTACGATATATACAGAAATGACACCTAATCCTGCAACAATGAAATTTGTTTCAAATAAACATTTGTTAGGGACAGGGGATTCTGTGGAGTTTAATTCGAAAGCAGAGGCAAAAGGGTTTTCTCCATTAGCTGAAGAGTTATTTAATCTGCCTTTTGTGAAAGGGGTTTTCATCGCTTCAAATTTTATTACAATTACAAAAACGGATAATCTTTCTTGGGATTTTATCACGATGGAACTTCGTGAATTTATCAAGGAATGGATTGCTGACGGCAATGATGTTCTTATTGCGATGCCTTCAAAATTACCTCCTGTTTCGAATGAAAAATCGGATCAACCACAAAAAGTGTATGCGCCATCGGAATATGATCAGGCAATAAAAGATTTATTGAAAGAATACGTAGAACCTGCTGTTGCAAATGATGGAGGAGCGATTGATTTTAGAGGTTATGATAATGGTGTTGTCACAGTTCTACTAAAAGGTTCTTGTGCAGGATGTCCTTCGAGTACTGCAACTTTAAAAGGAGGAATTGAGTCATTATTGAAGCAACATTTACCTGAAGTAAAAGAAGTTGTTGCCGAAAACGAATAATTTTAATATGAAAAATGTTTTATTGCTAACATTGACCTTTCTATTGTTCTTAACTGTTTCTTGTGACAAGAAAACACAGAAAATGGAGGTCGTTCGTGATTGCACAGGTGTTTATTTGAAGAAAGACGGGAAGGACCATTACGTATGTAATGACGGAATTCTTAGTTCGTATGCCGCAGGCGATAAGGTTAAAGTGCAATATGATGTATTAACAGAATGTTTTGGTTTAATTGACCAACCTGTTTGTTTACTTTATCACGAGTACGTAGATAAGATTGAAATTACTGACATTAAGAAGTAAGAATTATAGCTTCTTTAAAACCATCGAAACATATCCAATAATAATCTTTGTCCCCAAGAACGTCCTGAAAAACGTTTTGTGAGTTCTTCACGAAGACCATCTAGTGTATAAATTTTCTCTTTCTTCGTGTCGTATTCTAAAACTTCTTCCTTAATTTCTTCAATGATTATTTCTTTCGCAAAGTAAATAATTCCACCGTCTTCTGTAGCAAGTCCAAGAATAGCTCCTGGCAATCCATTGAACCCCTCAGGACCAATGGACGGAACTACATCGATTGAGAACCAAGCATAAATCCTCGTTGTGTCATCTTTTTGCCAAATAGCTTTGCGACACATATATTTTCCAATTTTACGTTTACTTTCTGTTACTTTCCATTGTGGAGTAGGTGCTGTTGTTTTCATATAAACAGTACTTCCCCATAAATCAAATGCGAATAGGTTTTCATTCGTATTTAGATTTTGGTAGACTGTATTGTGACTCGTAACGTATTGCATAAAACCTTCTTCGGGCTCTTCGCTTTCTACGGGTCTAAAAACAGATGCTGAATCGTTAAAAATAAGTTCAAAAACATCTACTTTAATCTTATTTTCTTTTGTTATGAAATCTTTCATTCTTTGATCGTCTCCAAATTTCTTTTTCAAATTCGTTTTTCGCTCAAATACAATTCTACCGGAAGTGATTTGCCCCCAAGAAACAGAGGAAATCAAAATGATTCCTATAAATACGGTTATTCTTTTAATGCATACCATTGAAGTCCTCCTCTTTTGCTTTTCTATTGTTAAATCTTAATGTTACTTTTAGTAAGAAGTAACGAGAAATAATTGTTGTCCTGTAGTTGGTGATTACATTCCCATTAACTTGTCTACTAGCATTTACATTTTGGTTCAGTAAATCTTTACCAACTAAAGCAACAACTAAGTTGTTTGTTTTTAAGAATGATTTACTAATCTCAGCGTTCCATACAAAGAAATCAATATTGTATAAACCAACACCTTGCTGCCTGTTCATTGTGTAGTTTGCATCAGTTCCAATGGTAAAACCATGTGGTAAACGCCACGTAATTCCTCCATAAAATTCAGAATTTGTAAAAGGCGTGTTTGAAACAGAACTTAACGAACTTTTTGGACTTGTATAACTTGTTCTTGCTCCAATGTCAAAAACAAGAGAATCAAAATCAAAATCAATATCGAAACTTCCTCCAAGAGATAAGTTGTCTGTAATGTTCTTTTGTCCAGAAATAAAATTTGAATAGCGATTAAAACTACCATTAATACTCGGGCGAAATGATATTTTACGATTTAAAATAGGATAACCTGCGCCTGCATAAACGGTAGCGTTTAGATTACCATCTACATTTACTGTTTTAGAAATCGTTCTCCCAAATTGATCATAATCAGTGGATGTAGCAAAGGCATTGTCTGTTAAGTTGAAGAATGCCCCTGACCATAAATAGCGACCAGACATTGCTTTCCAAGTGTTGAAATTAAGATTCAAGGAATGTGTATAGTTTGGGACTAGATCAGGGTTACCTTCTTTTATTCTGTTTGGGTTGGTGTTATCGGGAACAGGAGCTAAATCAGTTATCGAAGGTTGACTCGATGAGGTTGGGTAATTGATTGATAAACGTTTACTTATGCTTGGTTTAAACTGGTAGCTGATTCTTGGGAGAATATTTGTGATGTTTTGATGAACTTCTGCACTTGTAATTTCATTTACATTTAGAATGTCGATGTTTCTTAAACGAGTACCAAATTTTAGCGTATGTTTTTTTGTGTTGTACAGGAAGCGTAATCCACCACGATGTTGTTGTCGAGTATTGTCGAAGATGTTTGACAAATCTGCACGGTACGATGTATAAATACCATTAGAACCATCAAAAGTTTCCTTGTCTTGATTGCTTTTTCCGTACTCAAACATATACTGAAGTTCGATTCTCCATTTTTTTGAAAGAGGTTCAATGTATGTGGCCGTCGCAAAATGACTCGTCAAATTATTGTCATTCGTTTTTTGTTGGTCGATAATGGTATCAACCCCAACAACGATGTAAGATGTTTTTGAATTTAAAAAACCATCCGTTTCATTCTTGGTGTATTTTAAATCATACCTCAACTCAAGTTCTCTTTTTTTCTTTCTAAACTTACGATCAATTTTTGCCATCGCGTTAACTTGAAGCCCTTTCGATTCGTTGTCGTTTTGAATGATTGTTTGTAAAGATTGCAATCCTGTTTCATTGATGAAGTTGTTTTGTTTGAAATCTTCCGTAGAGCCAACGTCAAATCGGATAGATGGTTTTAATTCTATCGTAGTGAAAGAGTCTAAAGGTGCAATGAAGCGAACATTGAACTGGTGTGATTCACTTTTGTTGAAGTTCCGGAGAGAATCATTTGTAAAGTAAGTAGTATCTCTTAGGTAGTATTCTGAACTACTCGCAGAGGTAGCGTTTAATTGAGTGTTGTAGTACGAATAATTAGTGTTTAGTTTTATGTTTTTATTTTTTCCAAATTTATCACTAAAATAGATTCCTGCGCGAAGCGTTTGAGGAATTCCACTTGTGTTTTGTGTTCCGTCCTCCCAAAATCTTCTACCTGCACCATCTTCATTGTCTAATCCAAATTTACTCATGTCTCCACGAGAGAAATTAGAAGTTGGTGTGTTAGAACCCAATGCAAAAACAGAAATCTTTTGATCACCATCAAATTTATTCAATAACAACTCACCTTCGAAGAACGGGTTCGTTCCGATGACACCATCGAAAGGAGTTAATCCAAAGTCAGTTGCCCCAGAAATCCGACCGAAATATCCTTTTTTGGCATCGTCTTTTAATTTTAAATCGAGGACTTTTATTTTTTCTCCATCT
>JAJRQQ010000040.1 GCA_024280155.1 Bacteroidota bacterium | reverse complement strand
GCAAGATATGGTGACGATCAAATGGAGATTGTATCTGGAGAATCAAATAAAAAGAAAGGTGAACTAGCTGAAACCAATGATTTATTCGAGATTGGTAGTGTTACGAAGATGTTCACTGCAGTTTCTATTTTACAATTAATTGAGAAAGGAAAACTATCTTTTTCTACACCTGTTTCAACGTTCTACTCTGATGATATGGATAAATTAGCCAATTTTGAGGAGAATAATTACTGGAAAGAAATCACTATTGAAATGTTATTGAATCACACCAGTGGTATGATTGATTACCTCAATGTGTACGGGAATGATAAGAAAGCAATGCGAAAATTAGCCAAGAAAAACAAAGTATATTCGTTTCAAGAAATAATTAATTTGGCCATTAATCATGGTGATATGAATTTTAAACCTGGAAACCAATTTAAATATTGTAATACTGGATATGTGATTTTGGGCGACATCATTTCTAAAGTTTCAGGGACTGATTGGAGGAATTATATCCAAACGAATATCTTTGCTGTTGTCGGAATGGATCATACTTTTTTCGGTAGTTTGAGTACAGACTCATTAGAAAACCTAAAAATGAATGGATATTTTAAAGGAAAACCTTCGTTCATGCCAGCATCATTGGCAGGGGCTGCTGGTGAAATTGTATCTTCTATTGAAGACTTAGAGAGATTTATTTTGAGTTGGGGAAGAGGAGATCTTTATCAAAAAAAAGAAACTTTAGAACTTCAAAAAACGAAAGGTTTTAAGGTGATGTATCCAGAAAAAACCAATAAAATTCAATATGGTTATGGAATAATGAACATTGATGGCTATTACGGTCATGGTGGACAGACGTTTGGGTTTCAGTCATTTGTCGGCTATAATCCTATAAAAGGTAACCTTTATGTGATTGGTGCAAATGATGCAGTAAAAATGCCTGTAATGTCTGTGTTCTTAATGTTTGCTCAGATCAGCTTGAATTAAATCTTTACAAATTGAGTTCGCACAACTTGCCCATTGGTTTTACTTGCAACAATATAGCGGCCATTTTCTAAAGTAGCAATATCGATATGGTTCCCTGTAGAAATTAAAATAAGTTGACCGTCAATCGAATAAATTTTCACTTCATCATTCTGTGAAATACCGGATAAGTTTAATTCGTTATTTGCAGGGTTAGGGTAGACGACAAATGAATTGATTTGTTGTTCGTTAATTCCAACTGGGTCTTCTTTTTCTACTCGAATGTCGTCAATGTATAATTTAAAACCATTGTTTGTACGATTGACAAAGGCAATGTGGATTGTTTCACTGACAAAACCAGAATCACTCATGTTAACTGAGCGTGCTTGCCAAGTTGCTAATTCATTTACGATGTTGTAAAGTGTATCCGTAAAACTTGCTAGCGCTGTATCTGTTTTAGAAATCAAAATCATGTAATCATCTGGAAAAGAAGGGTCATGAGATTTAGCGTTCCAATACAAAACATTTCCATAAGCACCAATCGTAATGGCAGGTGTGATTAACCATCTGTCCGCTTGACCAATAGGCTCAAAAAATGAAGTCGATCCCATAATAGAGTCTGTTGCATCATCCGGGTCGGCAAGTAAAACCCATGCGTCACTGAAATTTGAAACAGCAGAATTAGGGGTTAATCCATCATTATCTACAATGGTGATATTAGCAGGTAATCCTGCTTGAAAATCTTCATTGTATATTTCTACCTGTGCAATAGAAAGAGTAGAGAATAATATACTTGTAACGAATAAAATATTTTTTATCATAATTCAAAAATAATGAATTCAAATCAATTAGCGAGGTTCACGATAATATCTTTGTATTCTTGGTAAAACTTATCAAAGCGAATTAGTTTATCTTTAAGGAACTCAATGATTTTTGGAATATCTTCATCATTGAAGTAATTTAATGTTTTGTCTTCCCATTTTATCCTTGAAATTAAGCGGTCATTCCAATAATGACTTTCTTCATTCCAATCAGCTTTGATTCCCATTTCAGTTTCCATAATAGTTTTAAGCTCAGTCATTTGTTCCCACAGAATTTGACGAATATCATCACTTTTTGGTTGAATATCAAAACATAAAGCTGCTCCTTTCGAATTTACTTCCATTCTGATGTATATATCTTTAACATCAGTTGGATAGTTAATCCAGTTGATCTGACGTCCAGTAACAGAGGTTTCTTTATTCATTTTTTTTCGAAATTCGTCCCAAAAATGAATATTTTTTTCTTTTTGTG
This sequence comes from Bacteroidota bacterium, assembly GCA_024280155.1. Taxonomy (GTDB): domain Bacteria; phylum Bacteroidota; class Bacteroidia; order Flavobacteriales_D; family Crocinitomicaceae; genus UBA4466. The sequence goes on along the minus strand of JAJRQQ010000040.1, from coordinate 32,127 downwards.
CTTCTTTTGATAACATAAGGATTCTTTGTTAAGATTTACAAAAATAAGCTTATCTCTGTAACTATAGTCACATTCTTGTGATAAAAATTGTTTAAATTTGCTAAAAATCATTAAAATAAATATAAATGAATAAAATTGTAGGAATTGTTGTTGCAGTTGTTTTTATGAGTTCATGTTCTGATGCCCAAACACATAAGGCTGAAGAGAAACATCACTCAGAGACGCATGCTCAAAAAGAAAAGGAACAAGTGATTAACAAAGTTGTTGATGCCAAAACTTTTAAAGCTAAATTAACGGAAGAGAATGTTCAAATTATTGATGTTCGAACACCAAATGAATATGCTCAAGGGAATATTGAAGGATCAACAAATATCGATTATTTTGGAAAAGATTTTCAAACAAAACTAAACACATTGGATAAGTCTAAACCTGTTCTAGTTTATTGTGCTGTGGGTGGTCGTAGTGGAAAAGCTGCTAAGCAAATGAAAAAAATGGGATTTATGGTGGTTTATGATTTAAGAGGTGGATACAATAATTGGCCTTTTAAATAAATATTTTTTCTATAAGTATGAATGGCATTGGATTTTCAATGCCATTTTTTTATGGTATAATTTTTGTTAATTTTTTGTTAATTTTAACTTTTACGCTATGAAAATAACATTACTAATCACTATCAGCTTATTATTCGGTTCTTTATCTGTTTTATTCGCACAAGAAGATGAATTCGTAACAGACGTTAGAAATATTCAAGAAGTAGTTGTCCGAAGTTCTTCTACGCAAACTGTTTTAGACTTATATTCTATTAATATTCTTGATTATAGAGTTTATGGCCAAGACATTCTTACATTAAAGAAGAGTAAAAATCAGTATTATATTGGAATAGAATATGCTGACAAACTTAATGAAGGCTATCTTTTAGATATCAAAAAACCTCGTTCAATTTTCTCAGATTGTATGAATAATGTCTATATTCTTACTGATGAGAATGCATATCAATTCATTATCAAAGAAGATAAAGTTGAAATTATTAGTGTTTTGAATTTACCTACTTTTAAAGCAAACGTTAAATCATGTGTTGGAGATTTTAATGATGGTTTATTGGTTCAACGTTACACCGATTATAATAAAGGTTACAAATTGGACCTATACAACAAAAAAATAAGAGAAAAAAAAACAATTTATAAAACGATAGATTCTATTGCATTGTGGAATTACATTGACCTTGTGGCTCCTGATAGAAGATTAAGAATAACTCAGAATTCACAAATGAGAAGAGTGAGAAAACCTCAGTTTGCTCAATTTCGCGGAGGAATTAATCAGTTAGGTGAAGACCACAATGTAGTGCCTACTGGTTTACAAAAAGTATATTATGTGAATAATAGAAACTTATTACGAAATTTCCCCCCCTTACCTTCATATCAATCTCCTTCAAAATCTTCAAGTTTTTTAGGAAGTAATCATTTCTATAATGATGCATTTTTTAATAGTATTGTTGAAGTTAGAAATCATTTCAATTTAATGCTTATGAAGAATATGTACAATAAAAAGATTGAAGTGAACACTTTTCAATTAAGTGATGAGAATTTTGTTGTTTTGAATCGTTTTGAACGAAAAATTTATATATACAATCAAAAAGGGGAATTGAAAAGTGAGGAAAAATTTGACTTTCAAAATAAAATTATTGAAGTAAAGTTCGATCCTTATACTAAAAACATTTATTTCACGTCTAAAACAGACAATCTTTTTAAAGTACATCGGTTAAATATAGAAGATGGTTCTACACATTATGTAGGCGGTTTCAAAAATATTATGTTTGCTAAATCTATTAAGATTTTTGATGGTTGGATTTATTATCGTGTGATGAAAAACGATTATTACAAACTGTATCGAACGCGTTTGAGAAGTTAATTATAACTTATTAACATATTAGAATGGAGAATTTAAACGACAATCGAGTAGGTTGTCGTTTTTTACGTTTAAATTTGTAGCTATGAAATTTAATGAAATAGGGCTATTGCCCGAAATTATGAGTAACCTAGAGAAATTAGGTTATTCTGAACCAACACCAATACAACAACAAGCGATTCCATTAGCATTGGAAGGAAAAGATATATTAGGATGTGCACAAACAGGGACAGGAGAAACTGCTGCTTTTTCAATTCCTATTCTCCAGAATATTTACAAGAATAAAACGGATAATTCTCGAAAACGCCCCATAAAAGCATTGATTTTAACTCCAACACGTGAATTAGCTGCGCAAATCGCAGAAAGTGTAAGAGATTACGGACGTGGATTAGGATTGAATCATGTCGTTATTTTCGGAGGTGTTTCTCAAGGGCCTCAGGTTCAACGTTTACATGATGGAGTCGATGTTTTAATCGCTACACCTGGTCGTTTACTCGATTTGATGAATCAAGGTTATATCCACCTAAATAAGGTTGAATTCTTCGTTTTAGATGAGGCAGATCGCATGCTCGATATGGGATTCATTCACGATATCAAAAAAATTCTACCAAAATTACCAAAACAGAAACAAACTTTGTTCTTCTCTGCAACGATGCCTTTGGCGATTGCGGATTTAGCAAAAAAGATTTTACATCAACCAAAACATATCAGTGTTGATCCTGTTTCTTCAACCGCAGAAAAAGTTCAGCAAGTCGTTTATCATGTACTTAAGCCTAAGAAAAAAGATCTTCTAAAACACATTTTAAAAGACGATAAAATTGACAGTATGCTTGTTTTTTCTCGTACAAAAAGAGGGGCTGATCGTCTAGCAAAAGTTCTTGATAAAGCTAAAGTACCTGCAGCAGCAATTCATGGAGATAAAAGTCAAGGTGCAAGAGAAAGGGCTTTGGCAAATTTTAAATCAGGAAAAATTAGAGTTCTCGTAGCTACAGACATTGCTGCACGTGGAATTGATATTGATTCTTTGGCGTTTGTACTAAATTATGATTTACCAAACGAACCTGAAACGTATGTACACAGAATTGGTCGTACAGGTAGAGCAGGGGCAAGCGGTCTATCAATCTCTTTTTGTGATGTAGATGAAAAGCCATACCTTAAAGATATTGAGAAGTTGGTGAAAAAGAAAATAAAAGTAAACCACGATCATCCTTTTCCAATTACAGATGATGCAGTCAGAGAATACGAAGAATTGAAAAAATCTTTCGAAAAACAAAACCAAAATCGTAGAAAAGGACAGCAGAATCGTAAGAAAAGTAATAACAGTGGACAGAAAAGTGGGAATAATAAAAGACGTAGATAAACGGCTTTGTTATTCTTTCGTGACTAATCTCACGTGAAAACAAAACAGAATGAATAAAGAAATAATTGTACAGAATTTAAAATGTGGTGGTTGTGCGTCAACTATCACAAAAGGAGTGGATTCTTTAGAGGGTATCACTAATGTTAAAGTTGATGTAGAAACTTCAACAGTGTCTTTTGATACAGAATTGGATAATCTTGAATTTGTGCACGAAAAATTAGCTCAAATGGGATATCCTGCTGATGGCGATGCAAATTCTATTGGACAAAAAGCCAAATCGTTTGTGAGTTGCGCTGTTGGTAGAATGAATTCTTAAAACAAATTTTAATTTTTTATAAAAGGTAATAATAAATAGTAATAATAAATAGTACAGACAGGTCGCGACCTGTCTGTACTATTTATTTATTTTATTTTCTCTTTCAAATATTTACCCGTATAACTTTCTTTGCAGTGAATAATCTCCTCTGGTGTACCCGAGAACACAATATTTCCTCCTTTGTCTCCACCTTCTGGTCCGATATCAATAATGTAATCCGCACATTTTATCACATCTAAGTTGTGTTCGATAACAATGATGGAATGTCCTGTGTTTACCAACTCACTAAAAGCAATGAGAAGTTTCTGAACATCGTGAAAATGCAGACCAGTCGTTGGTTCGTCAAAAATGAATAAAGTGGCAGGATTTTTACTTCCTTTTGCTAAGAATGATGCAAGTTTGATGCGCTGTGCTTCACCGCCACTCAATGTACTTGACGCTTGTCCTAATTTTAAATAGCCCAAGCCAACCTTTACCAAAGGTTCTATTTTATCGGCAATTTTTTGATCTAATCGTTCTTTATTTTCTCGAAAGAATTGATACGCAGAAGCAATGTCCATATTTAATAAATCTGAAATCGATTTTTCATGATAGAGAATTTCCAATGTCTCGTTCTTGTATCGACTGCCTTTGCATTGCTCACAAGTCAAATGAACATCTGCCATGAATTGCATGCTAACAGTGATTTCTCCTTCTCCTTCACAAACTTCACAACGACCTCCATCGACATTGAAGCTGAAGAAACCTGGTTTGTAACCTCGTACTTTTGCTAGTGGTAAGCGAGAATACAAGTCTCTAATATCATCAAAGGCCTTAACATAGGTGATTGGATTACTTCGAGAGGATTTGCCAATCGGATTTTGATTAACGAATTCTACCGCTTTAATATGTGAAATATCTCCAGAGAAAGCTTTGAATTCACCTTGAGAGTCACCGAAAATCCCTAATTCTTTTTTTACAGCAGGTAATAAAATATCTTCCACTAAAGTTGATTTTCCCGACCCACTTACACCTGTTACACAAACTAAACTGTGCAAAGGAAACGCTACGTCCACATTCTTTAGGTTGTGTTGGCGAGCACCTGTGATAACGAGTTTATTCTTTGATGTCCTACGTTTTTTGGGAACTTCAATTTCTTTCTTTCCAGTTAAATAATCAGCGGTTAAACTGTCTTTGGCTTTCTTTAATTGAGAATAGTTCCCTTGAAAAACAATTTCTCCACCAAAAGCTCCTGCAAATGGACCAATATCGATGATTTCATCTGCTTTTTTCATTAAATCTTCCTCATGCTCAACGACAATGACCGTATTTCCGATGTCACGTAAAGAATGAAGAACATCAATGAGTTTTTCTGTGTCACGAGGGTGCAAACCAATAGAAGGTTCATCGAGAATGTACATTGCTCCAACTAAACTACTTCCGAGTGATGTAGCAAGATGAATGCGTTGCGATTCTCCACCAGAAAGAGAATTGGAAGCTCTATTTATCGATAGATACCCCAGTCCAACATTCTTTAAAAATGCCAAACGATTCGTTATTTCTGGGAGAATTCGTTTCGTAACGTTATTCTCATTTTGATTGATTTTTAAATCATTAAAGAAATCAAAAGCATCATCAATGGACATTAAAACAATATCAATGATTGATTTTCCATTGATTTTCACATAAGATGTGTCCTTTCTTAGTCGAGTTCCTCTGCAATCATGACAATTGGTTTTTCCACGATAACGAGAAAGCATTACTCTGTATTGAATTTTATATGCTTTACTTTCTACAAAATCAAAAAAGGCATTGATTCCTTTAATTCCTTTTCCGCCATTCCAAAGTAAATCCAATTCTTCCTCAGTTAACTCATTAATTGGTCGATGAATAGGGAAATGGATGGCTTTTTCAATGAATTTATCTTTGTAGCGACTCATTTTTTCTCCTCGCCAAGGCAAAACAGCATTATCAAAAAGACTTTTACTCTTATCGGGAATAACCAAGTTGGGATCAATGCCAATTACCATCCCGAACCCTTCACATTTTCTACAGGCACCATAAGGGTTATTGAACGTGAAAAAATGTTCATTTGGTTCTTGAAAAGCTATACCATCTAATTCAAAACGATTGGAAAAAGACATTGACTCTTTGGTGTTATTGTCAAAAATTATACATTCACCATCGCCTTCGGCATATGCAAGCGAAATAGAATCACCGTATCTTGAAAGAGAATCTTCATCCGAAAAATCAATGCTAATTCTGTCAATGACTAATTGTGCTTTTTGATATTCTTCGGTTTCTTTGCAATTGCATCTTCTATGAGTATAAACTCATTCTCTATAAATAGCCGGACGAAACCTTGTTTTTTGAGTAAATCAAGTTGTTTATCGGTTCCGTATTTTTGAAATTCATTTAAAGGAGAAAGAATCAAGCATCGTGTATTTTTCTTTTTCGTTTTGAGAAAGTCAATAACGTCTGTTACAGTGTTTTTTTTGACAATTTCACCAGAAATAGGGGAGTACGTCGTTCCGATTCTTGCAAAAAGAACTTTTAAGTAATCATATATTTCAGTAGTCGTTCCAACTGTTGAACGTGGATTGTTAGTGGTGACTTTCTGTTCAATCGCAATGGCAGGAGCAATTCCTTTGATGTAATCTGCTTCTGGTTTGTTGAGTTTTCCTAAAAATTGTCGTGCATACGAAGATAAACTTTCAATGTAACGTCTTTGTCCTTCGGCGAATAGTGTGTCAAACGCTAAAGATGATTTACCAGAACCTGATAAACCTGTGATAACTGTAAATTTTCCATGAGGAATTTGAACATCAATGTTCTTTAAATTGTGCATTCGAGCACCTTTGATTCTAATGTATTTCTGTGACAAATTAAAAAATGAATTTAGTGACCTTTATTGCTCTTGTAGCGTTTTTTACCGTGAATCCATTTGTTTTTCTTCTTTCCAAAATTACCATTGGTGTGCTTTCCCTTGCCCCAACGAAAAACTAAACCAGCGGAATGTTGTAAATAGTTCGTGTGCGTATCCCAGAAACCAGGGTAAACACCAATTTTTGCATTAGAATGTAATCGAATTCCAAAACTATTGACAATCCAAAAGTTCATTCCAAAGCCTAGATTAACTGTTGGAACGTGTTGTTCAACATTTGCGTTATCTCGATAAGTGTAACCAATTCCAAAGGTGAAATAAGGGTCAAACCACCGCATTCTTGGTGCATAATGATTGTAGAAAGAATATTTCCCATTAATATCTACACAAGCAAAAGTGCTGGCGATATTGGTTGAATCATTGATTAAGCGACCGTTTAAATATTGAGTATAACTTACGGAAGCTTCAATACTCCAACCATATTTGAAATAACGATCAACGGAGATTTTAGTTGGGAAAAGTAAATAATTCCAACTATTATTGATGTCAAATAAGTTTGCAAATTGCTGACCATCATCATCTATGGCTGTCCAACTTACACCAATCATCCATTTGTAAGGTTTGAACACCTTTATTGTTTTATAAGGCTGAGCAAAAGCTGAATTTAATAGGAATGATAAAAATAAAAGAAGTATTGATTTTTTCATTTTTTTAGTGTTGAGATCAAATATAATTTAAAAACAGAAAAGAAGATAGTAATCAATAAAATAAATTATCATGAGATTTCTAAAATATGTTTTGTCAGAATTGAACTACTAATTTATTTTGAATTTGTTGTTTTCTTTTTCCTTGATGAAAATGAAAGAATTTATGCTGAGCGTGGGCGATGTAAAATCAAGTCGAAACAATACTTCCACGCGCTCTGCTCAAAATCAATAATTCCTACAAAAAAAAGTGTTTTGTAAACATAATGAGTAGCGTATAACGATGAATCATTTCTAAAATCTGAAAATAGAAAACCATTAGCTTTTATAATAATCTCATTATATTTGAAAAAAAGCAAATTGAAAAATAAATTATCACTCCTCTCTATTTTTGTAATCATGACTGTTTTAGTCGTTTTTAGATTCAATTCGCCAAATTTTAAGAAAGGAGAAGGTTTAAAAGTAACGACTTGGGATGCTTTCGGCTATTACATGTACCTTCCAGGAACTTTCATTTACAATGATGTCACCGAATTGAAATGGTTAGATAAGATTGAGGATGAATATGAATTAACTGGAGGTTTTCTTTACCAAGCCAATATCCACTCAAATGGAAACTACGTTTTTAAATATTTAGGAGGTGTTGCAGTTTTGGAATCCCCATTCTTTGCAGTTGGTCATCTCATTGCACTTAATTCTGATTATAAAGCCGATGGATTCTCTGCGCCTTATCAATATTCGATTGCTTTTGGTGCTTTGATTTATGCATTTTTAGCATTGTTACTCCTTCGTTCTGTGTTATTGAATTACTTCAAAGATTCTACAGTTACACTTACATTATTATTTCTAACATTAGCAACAAATTTTGTTCAATATATCGCGATAGATGGCGGTCAAAGTCATGCTTATATTTTCCCATTGTACGCATTGCTTCTTTTTGCAACAATGAAATGGCATCAAAAACCGAGTTATTTTTGGTCGGCTGTGATAGGGTTAACGATTGGTTTGGCAACCATTTCTCGTCCGACAGAAGCGATTATGATTTTCATTCCTATCCTTTGGGGTACTCAAACGAAAGAATTGAAGCGAGAAAAGTGGGCAATGGTAAAAGCGAATAAGCAGATGGTGTTGATGACTATTTTGTTCGGAATCATTGGAATTCTACCTCAACTTATTTATTGGAAAATTGCCTCTGGCTCTTTCGTTTATGATGTAGGTAGTAAATGGTTCTTCTTAAATCCATGGTTTCGAGTTCTTTTCGGTTTTGAGAATGGATGGTTTATTTATACGCCAATAACTATTTTCTTTATCATAGGAATGTTTTACATTAAATCATTTCCCTTCAAAAAATCGGTAATTGTCTTTTGTTTGTTGAATATTTGGATTGTGATTGCTTGGTCAGATTGGAAATATGGTTCAACCTACTCGACTAGAGCGCTTGTTCAAAGTTACCCCCTGTTTGCTTTAGCGTTAGGAGGATTTATTCACTCCATTTCCTCTAAAATTTGGAAATCAATATTCATTTTGGTAGGAATTTATCTCATTTTTCTCAATTTCTTTCAAATTCATCAATACGGAGAAACGATTTTACATTCTCGGGATATGAATCGACAATATTATGCGGCAATTTATTTAGATGCAAATCCAACACCAATGGATATGAGTTTGTTGGATACAGACGAGAAATTACCTAATTCTTACAGTCTGGTTACGAATGAGCCATTAATTTTTAGTATTAATTCACCATTGAAAATAGTAAGTAAATATGATAGTATTGGTTTTTTAATGAAACAAGAAGTTGAAACAAAAGGAGCGAAAAATCAATGGGTCATTGTCAGTGCTAAAATTAAATCTTTCAAAGGCATGTCGAGTAGTTATTTGAATTGCAAAGTATACTCAGAATATGTTTTAAAAGAAAAAAGTTTTCGATTATATACACCGATAAGCACTGAGGGAGAAATAAATGATTATCAGTTTGTTTTTCAACTCCCAGAAACGAACGAACCTTTTGAATTGAGCTTGTTTATCGTTCCATCGTTTGAATATGAAGGAGAGGTAGAGAAGTTGAATGTGAGGAAGGTAAATCTGTAAGTCTTTTTGAGAATCGCTCTAATTATCACCGTAGAATTTCTCCTTGACTGAATAGATTTAATTCACCAAAATAAAAACCTTTCAAAATTCTACAAAAAAAATAATACATCAATGCTTGATACTTAAAAATTACTGTTAATTTTACAATTCAAAACACAGATAGAATGAATTTACACGAATATGAAGGGAAATCAATATTAAAAAGCTTTGGGGTTGCTATCCAAGAAGGAAGAGTAGTTGACAAGGTGGAAGATGCGGTAAATGCTGCAAAAGAATTAACTGCTGAAACTGGTACAGAATGGTTTGTTGTGAAAGCACAAATTCATGCTGGTGGTCGTGGAAAAGGAACTGTTGCAGAAACAGGTTCTCACGGTGTTGTTCTTGCAAAAGGCTTGGATAAAGTTGAAGATACAGTGAAAGGTATTTTAGGTGGACACTTAACGACTGCCCAAACAAATGGTGTTGGGAAATTAGTTAGTAAAGTGTTAATAGCGCAAGATGTTTATTACCCTGGAGCAAGTGAGCCTTCAGAATTTTACATGTCTGTTTTATTAGATCGTGAAACAAGTCGAAATACAATCATCTATTCTACAGAAGGTGGGATGGATATTGAATCAGTTGCAGATAATACACCTGAGTTAATTTTTAAGGAAGAAATTAACCCTAAAGTGGGATTGCAAGGATTTCAAGCACGTAAAATTGCTTTTAATTTAGGACTTTCTGGTCAAGCGATGAAGCAAATGACAAAATTCGTTTTTGCTTTGTATGCTGCTTATGAAGGTTGTGATGCTTCAATGTTTGAAATAAATCCAGTCCTAAAAACTTCGGATGATAAAATTATTGCTGTAGATGCTAAAGTAACTCTAGATGGAAGTGCATTGTACAGACATCCAGATTATGCAGCAATGCGTGACAAAACAGAAGAAGATCCTACAGAAGTGGAAGCGGATGAGTTAGGATTAAACTTCGTAAAATTAGATGGTAATGTTGGTTGTATGGTAAACGGAGCTGGTTTAGCAATGGCAACAATGGATATCATTAAATTGTCAGGAGGTAATCCAGCAAACTTCTTAGATGTAGGAGGTACTGCAGATGCAGAGCGTGTTGAAAAAGCATTCAATATCATTCTGAAAGATAAAAATGTAAAAGCAATTTTAATTAACATCTTTGGAGGTATCGTTCGTTGTGATCGTGTTGCTCAAGGTGTTGTAGATGCTTACCAAAAATTCGGAAAATTCCCAGTTCCATTAATTGTTCGTTTACAAGGAACAAATGCTGTTGAAGCAAAAGAATTAATTGATGATTCTGGTTTAGATGTAATCTCTGTAGTTCAATTACAAGATGCAGCTGATAAAGTGAAAGAAGTATTGGCTTAGAGTATATTAAGTTACTTATACCCCGTTTCGTAATTCGTTAACGGGGTTTTTTTTTCAATTTATGTACAAAATTTTAATCTTTTTATTTATTCCAATACTCTCTTTCTCTCAAAGGACAGAAGTAGCATTGAGCTTTTCTGAGAAAAATAATCGTTTAGATTTTGAGTTGAATAATGACATGCTTTTTAGTACAGATAATTACTACACTGCAGGTATTGCATTTTCATACACGAATAAAAAGTTTGAAAAAACATTAGCCCAATTAATACTTAAACCTAGATTTAAAAATGTTTTGAATTATTCAGGTTTTGGTGTGGAGCAGAGGATGTTTACTCCGACTTCGATAACTCAGCCAGGTCTAGTTCCACATGATCAACCTTATTCAGCGTATTTACTTTTAACTAATTTTTCTGTAAATGTTAACTTGGAAAGAAAGATGAAAGTATCTAATGAAATAGGAGTAGGATTAATGGGGCCATACGCTTTTGGGGAAGAGATGCAAACGCTTGTTCACAAAGCAGTTGGTTCTGCTATTCCAGTCGGTTGGGAAAATCAACTTAGGTCGACATTCTTGTTAGATTATCAATTTCGTATAGAGAGAGGATTTGGTGCGGATTGGTTTGCGAATCATGTAGTTACATTCGTTGATGCTAGATTTGGTACTTTGATAAATAGAATTCAATTAGGAACGATGATAAAGTTTGGAAATAAAAATAGATATTTACAAGAGCTTTCATTGGGGAATATTGAAAAAAAACTGATATGGGAATGGGTTTTTTCGGCAAATCTTCAAGGTGTTTTTTACGATGCAACATTACAAGGTGGTTTATTCTCTAATGACCCAAATGCATTGAGTTCAAATGAAATTATTTCACATCAATACAGGTTTAGGATGGGGGTCACACTTTATTATCAGAATTTTAGTTTACGATATATGATAAATTATAATTCATCTACTTTTAATGAGTCTGTTTACCATCGTTATGGAGGAATTAATATAGGCTACTCCTTCTAGTTATAGGCGAAAGTATAAAATATAACTACATTTGCAACATGAATTATTTGAATAGAGATATGATCATTTATAAAACACCTGAAGAGATTGAAATAATGCGTGAAGCAGCGCAAATCGTGAGTAGAACGCTTGGAGAAATAGCGAAACATATCAAGCCAGGCGTAACCCCTTTAGAATTGGATAAAATCGCAGAAGACTACATCCGTTCTCAAGATGCAATACCTGGTTTTCTTGGATTGTATGATTTTCCCAATACATTGTGTATTTCAATTAATGAAGCAGTAGTGCATGGAATTCCAACAGATGTACCGTTGAGAGATGGAGATATTATTTCTGTGGATTGCGGTTCAATTTACAAAGGATATTATGGAGATCATGCTTTTACTTTTGAAGTAGGGGAGGTTGCACCGGAAATTAAGAAATTATTGAAAGTCACAAGAGAATGTTTAGATCTTGGGATAGCTGCTACTAAAGTTGGAAATAGAATAGGGGATATTGGATTTGCAATTCAACAACATGCTGAGAAAAATGGTTATGGAGTTGTACGAGATTTGGTAGGACATGGTTTAGGTAAAACAATGCACGAAGAGCCTCAAGTTCCGAATTACGGTAGAAGAGGTAAAGGAAAGAAAATTCAGAACGGATTAACCATTGCTATCGAACCGATGATAAACATGGGGACAGAGAAAGTTGTTCAGTTAGATGATCACTGGACAATTGTAACAGAAGATGGTTTGCCTAGTGCTCATTTCGAGCATGATATTGCTGTGGTTAACGGTAAACCAGAAGTTTTATCTACGTTCCAATATGTAGATGAAGTTTTGAATCGTAAATAATGAAAAGAGAAGATAGACTTATTTTTTTAACAGCACTTACACTAATTGTATATGCATTTTCGATATACTTTTCATCACGGGCATTTATTTTTCCGATTCCTTTAAATGAGTTTATCCTTTTAATTGTCGGATTTCAATTTTTTTGGTGGAATAAAGAACAAGGATTTCCAGCTTTAATTATTCTTTTAATTGGATTGTTTGCGTTATTTGGCTCACAAGTATTTTGGTCCATGCTACTTTCAGATGTAGCAATGCAGTCTATGGTAGATGGGTATTTAATTGATATGTGCTCTGTCATGTCCTATTTTTGCATCATTCTATTTGCAATAAGTCAAAGTTTAAGACAGAAAACAGCTTTAAGTTTAGGCTTGTCATCTCTTTTTGCAGTTGCGTTTCTCTTTGGAGAGATTTTTAATTACCCCATTGTAGTATTGGGAAGTTATGCTGTAATGATCATTTCTAATTTGCATAAACCTGTATTTCAACCACTTCACTTGATTTGGATTTTGTTGTTCATCTTAAAAGGAAGTGAGATAATTTCGTTTTTGTTAAACTAGTGAAAAAAGATGAAAATTTTCTTCATTTTTTGTTGTTGATTTAGTATCCTTTTACTAATTTTGTCGTCCGTTCATTACATGTTTTGAATTAAATAATTTTTCCGGAGAGGTGCCTGAGTGGCCGAAAGGACTTGTTTGCTAAATAAGCGTACCTCAAAAGGGTACCCAGGGTTCGAATCCCTGTCTCTCCGCTATTTAAAATGAAAGATATTTTATTTAAATAAAATTCATTTTAGATTGTAAAAGTTAAAAGAATCATTATCTTTGCACTCGCAAATGAAATGATAAATTTATTTTGCAAATTGAAAATTTGTGAGTATTAATAGCAAATACTCGGGGTGTAGCGTAGCCCGGTCATCGCGCCTCGTTTGGGACGAGGAGGTCGCAGGTTCGAATCCTGCCACCCCGACCAATGGGGATGAGAAATCATCCCCTTTTTTTTGCTATTGATGGGCTCGTAGCTCAGCTGGATAGAGCACCTCCCTTCTAAGGAGGCGGTCTCAGGTTCGAATCCTGACGGGCTCACATTATTACAAGCTAAAACCTTTACTGTAAAGGTTTTAGCTTTTTTTATCCCCATATATTCCCCATAACTTATTTTAAAAAGGTGATTTGTAATCATTCTTTCCATCTATTATAATTTAAATAGGTGTTGTATTCAATTCCCCTAATTTAGATACAATTAAAAGCTTTAACTATTTTTGTAATAGCAATGACAACAGTTCAATAATATAGCCCAACAAATAGAATGTACTCCAGAGAATAGTACCTTTGGCTATGTTGATTTGAATATTACTAAAGAAAAATTCTTAACTACCGCAAAAGCCATAGGACGTATATTAAAAGCTGGAAAGATTAATAAAATATCTAAAGGAAAGTTTTAAAACAGACAATAACTGGTTAGCCCGTCCCTTAAAAGATGCTTTAATTTTTAGTGATTTAGAAAATGTGTGGAAGGAGTTCAAAGAAACGTATAACAGTTTATTTAAAAATTTAATGTTTAGTGAATTACCAAAAGATAGTGATGTTTTAATATCTTTACAAGATGTGGCAAAGCGAATGGAAGATGTAGAATGGGGTATTAACCTGCAACGGTTATAAAATAGAGACTATGAATAAATTCAATGAAGATTCAAGGGTTAAGATCCCTACAATTTTGCACTTAACAAGGTTAGGCTTTGATTACCTTTCGTTGAAGGATGCTGTGTGGAATACGGACACCAATATATTTACCGATATTTTCTTGAAAAGTATAACATCAATCAATGATGGTTTTGCATTAGATGATGCCAAACGATTGTTGGATGAAGTTTCACTATCATTAGACAATGAAGATTTAGGGAAAGCTTTTTACGAGCGATTAACTCGAAAATCAGGAGTAAAACTAATTGACTTTGAAAATTTTGACAATAACACCTTTAATGTAGTTACGGAGTTAACCTACAAAAAGGATGAAGACGAATTTAGACCAGACATTATTCTTTTAATCAATGGAATGCCTTTGGTGTTTATTGAAGTAAAGAAACCAAATAATCAAGATGGAGTTTTAGCAGAACGAGAAAGAATAAACACTCGCTTTCAAAACAAGAAGTTCAGAAAGTTTGTAAACATCACGCAATTGATGGTGTTTTCAAATAACATGGAATATGATGATGGTTCTCCATTACCAATTGAAGGCGCTTTTTACGCTTCTACTTCCTATCACAAACCAATGTTTAATTACTTCCGTGAAGAAGAGAAATTTGACTTGGAACAATTACTAAGCCCTGAAGACGATACGGTAGAAAACGTTGTTTTAAAAGATAATAACCTTGTTGGAATTAAAAGCAGTGAAGAGTTTCTAACGAATAAAGACGCTAATTCTCCAACCAATAGAATCTGTACATCACTATTTAGTAAAGACCGTTTATCTTTCATTTTACAATATGCGATTGCTTATGTGAATGAATCTAACGGATTGCAAAAACACATCATGCGTTACCCTCAGTTGTTTGCCACAAAAGCAATTGAACGAAAACTAGAGGAAGGAATTAATAAAGGGATTATTTGGCATACACAAGGAAGTGGTAAAACGGCTTTGGCTTATTACAATGTCAAACATTTAACGGACTATTACCAGAACAAAGGTATTGTTCCAAAATTCTATTTCATTGTTGATAGATTAGACCTTTTGGTTCAAGCAGGGAAAGAATTTAGAAGCCGTGGATTGATTGTACACAATGTTAATTCGAGAGATGAATTTGCACGAACTATTAAATCTACTAAAGCGATTGAAAACAATTCTGGAAAACCTGAAATTACGGTAGTCAATATCCAGAAGTTTAAGGATGATCCAGATGTAGTAAGAAATACAGATTATAACCTCAATTTACAACGTGTTTACTTTTTAGATGAAGTACACAGAAGTTATAATCCAAAAGGAAGTTTCTTAGCGAATCTGCGTGAGTCTGATCCTAATTCAATTAAAATAGGATTGACAGGAACGCCTCTTTTAGGAGATGATTACAACTCTAAATTATTGTTTGGGGATTATATCCACAAATACTATTACAATGCTTCTATAGCTGATGGTTATACCTTACGTTTGATTCGTGAAGAGATTGAAACGAGCTATAAAACGACATTAGAAAAAGCATTAGAAGAGATTAAAATCTTAAAAGGAAATTCAGACAAAAAAGTGGTGTATGCTCACCATAAATTTGTAGAACCCATGTTAGATTACATTGTTACTGATTTTGAAAAAAGTCGTACCTCCATGAATGATGCAAGTATTGGAGCAATGGTAATTTGTGATTCTTCTGACCAAGCCAAAGAGATGCATAAAATCTTTAACGAGAAATACACTCAAAAGGCTAAGGTTTTAGATTTTGAACCGCTACAAGTGGCTGCCGAACCTCAAATGAATTATGGCGATAAAAAGAAGAACGATATTAAAGTCAAAACTTCTGCTGTAATTCTACATGACATTGGAACAAAGCAAGACCGCAAAGATTGGGTAGATGATTTTAAAGATGGGAAAATTGACATTCTCTTTGTATTCAATATGCTCCTAACTGGTTTTGATGCACCAAGGTTAAAAAAACTATATGTAGGACGTGTAATTAAATCTCACAATCTATTACAAGCTTTAACGCGTGTAAACAGAACGTACAAAGAATTTAGATACGGTTATGTTGTTGATTTTGCTGACATACAAAGTGAATTTGATAAAACCAACCAAGCATACTTTAACGAATTACAATCTGAACTAGGTGATGAAATGCAACATTATTCTGATTTATTTATGTCTCCTGCTGAGATTGAAGAACAAATTGGAGAAATTAAGGATGCTTTATTTCATTTTGATACCCAGAATGCCGAGAACTTCTCTAAACAGATTACGCAGATTAAAGACCGCAAACAAATGTTGGAGATTACAAGGGCATTGAATAATGCAAAGAGCTTGTACAACCTCATTCGTTTGTCTGGAAACTATGATTTGTTGGAGAAACTCGATTTTAGAAAGTTAACCATTCTATCAAGAGAAGCGAACAATCATTTAGCGTTAATTAACACCAAAGAAGCATTAGAAAACAGTGCTGATACCACCAATTGACTAAATGTAGCTTTAGAGGATATCTTGTTTGCCTTTACAAAAGTAAAAGAGGAGGAAATGGTGTTGGCAGATGAATTAAAAACCATCTTACAAAAAACCAGAGAGGGATTAGCAGGCAATTTTGATCCAAAAGACCCTGTGTTTATTTCTTTAAAAGAAGAATTAGAACGCTTGTTTAAAAAGAAGAACTTGAGTGAAGTAAGCAAAGAGGAAATGGAGAAGAACATTGAAGCTTTGACTAAAATTCACGAAAAATCGAAAGAATTAGAGCGTACCAATAACTTGATTAAAGCGAAATATGAAAATGATGCAAAATATGCACGAATTCATAAACGCTTAATGGAAAAAGACCCACTAACGGATAGTGAGCGAAAATTATTTGAGGTGCTTTGCGAATTAAAAGAAGAAGTTGATAACCACATCCTACAGAACGCTAAAATTTTAGAAAACGAAAGCTTTGTAGATAAAATGATTTCAAGAATGGTGATTGTTGAATTTAAAAAGAAAAACATACCACTTGACCTTGATAAATCTAAACGGATTATCAATTTAGTGACAAAAGAATACATGAACGAATACCACGGCAATATTGCTTAAATAATTGCGGATGAAAAAAGAAAATAATATAAAACTATTTGACGATAAAGAGGTGCGTACACTTTGGGACGCAGATCAAGAAAAATGGTACATCTCGATTGTTGATGTAGTGGCTGTTTTAACCGAAAGTATTGACGCAACGGCTTATTGGAGAAAACTAAAACAGCGATTAAAGGCTGAAGGAAATGAAACCGTGACGAATTGTCACGGGTTGAAAATGTTGGCTAAAGATGGTAAAATGAGACAAACAGATGTTGCCGATACAGAACAACTGTTTCGTTTAATTCAATCCATTCCATCACCTAAGGCAGAACCTTTTAAAATTTGGTTGGCACAAGTAGCAGCTGAACGGTTAGATGAATTACAAGATCCTGAATTAACAATAGACAGAGCTTTAGAACAATATATGCAGTTAGGATATTCTGAAAACTGGATTAATCAGCGTTTAAAAAGCATTGAAGTCCGTAAAGAATTAACAGACGAATGGAAAGCTAGAGGATTAAAAGAAGGAATGCAGTTTGCTACCTTAACGGATATTATTTACAAAGCTTGGTCGGGGAATACCACCAAAGAGTATAAGGTTTTGAAAGGATTGAAAAAAGAAAACCTGAGAGATAACATGACCAATACCGAGTTGATTTTAAACATGTTGGCAGAAGCTTCTACCAAAGACATTTCGCAGGCAACTAACCCCGAAACATTTACAGAAAGTAAACAAGTAGCCAAACAAGGTGGTAATGTAGCCAAAGTAGCTATGAAGGAATTAGAATCTAAAACAGGAAAAAAAGTAGTTTCTAAATTAAATGCAAAAACTGTTTTAGCACAAAATAAGATAGAAAATAAAAAAGCTTCAAAGAAGAAACAAAATGACAAGTAAAGATTTCGAAAACAAAGTAAAAGAACTCATAGACGACCTAAAAGGCGTTTGTGCCAATTACGGATTAGGAAATGACGGCAATGAATTTAAAATCATTACCCAAGTATTTTTGTACAAGTTCTTAAACGATAAGTTTGCCTATGAGGTAAAGCAATTAGAACCTGCTTTAGCCAAAGACGACAACTGGCAAGAAACATTGAGTAAGTATCCAAAAGACGACTACCAAATGCTACTCATGCAACTCAGTGAAGGCACAGCAATCATACAGCCCGATCATTTTATAGCGTCTTTGTATCACAAGCAAGACGAACCTGACTTTGCTAAATTGTTTGACGACACCTTAATGGATATAGCCAAACTAAACACCGATATTTTCTCAGTAAAAGAAGACGGTGGCGCAAAAGTAATTTTGTTTGATCGCATCTCTGAATTTGTAACCATTTCTAAGCGAGATGCATTTTGCAAAGCCATTGTAAACAAGCTCATCAACTTTAGTTTTGAACGAATTTTTAATGAGAAGTACGATTTTTACGCCACCATATTTGAATACCTAATTTCGGACTATAACAAAGACAGTGGTGGTAAATATGCTGAGTACTTTACACCTCATGCCGTAGCCAAAATAATGGCAGCTTGCTTGGTAACAGGAGATGTGAAAAATGTAACCTGCTACGACCCCTCTGCTGGTTCAGGAACGCTATTAATGAATTTAGCACACGCCATTGGAGAAGATAAGTGTACCATTTACTCGCAAGACATTTCTCAAAAATCTTCTAGTTTACTGCGATTGAATTTGATACTGAACAACCTGGTACATCCTATCCAAAACATAATACAAGGTAACACTATTTTACACCCTTACCACAAACAAGACAACGGACAGCTAGAAAAATTTGATTATATCGTTTCAAACCCACCTTTTAAGTTAGATTTTTCTGATTACAGTGCAGATTTAGACACCAAAGCCAACAACGAACGCTTTTTTGCAGGCATACCAAATGTGCCTAAAAGCAAAAAAGACTCCATGGCCATTTACCTGATGTTTTTGCAACACATCATGCACAGTTTAACTGCTAAAGGTAAAGCAGCCATAGTAGTACCTACAGGTTTTATAACCGCTCAAAGTGGAATTGACAAAAAGATAAGAACCAAAATGGTAGAAAGCAAAATACTAAAAGGCGTAGTATCTATGCCCTCTAATATTTTTGCCACCACAGGAACCAATGTGAGTATCTTGTTTTTGGATGCTACCAACAAAAAAGATGTCGTATTGATAGACGCTTCTAACCTAGGTACAAAAGTAAAAGAAGGCAAAAACCAAAAAACAGTATTGTCTAGTGCAGAAGAGCAAAGAATTATAGACACCTTTAACCAAACCAAACAAGTAGAAGATTTCTCGGTAGCGGTAAGTTATGATGACATAAAAGCCAAAAACTACAGCCTAAGCGCAGGGCAGTATTTTGAAGTAAAAATTGAATACACCGACATTACCCCAGAAGAGTTTGAAGCCAAAATGAAAGGTTTTGAAAGTAATTTAGAAAACCTATTTGCTGAAAGTAAAGTTTTAGAAAAAGAAATTAAAGGGAATTTAAAAACCTTGAGGTATGAGCAATAAAAACAAACTGATACGCAATAGTACTGTTGAGTTTTTAACCTTTACATCTATTGCAGGAGAAAAAAGTATAGAGGCTAGATATGAAGATGAAACCGTTTGGCTATCTCAAACACTAATAGCAACTCTTTTTGAGGTTGATGTAAGCACTATAAACGAGCATATTAAAAATATTTACAATTCAAATGAATTAGATAAGGAATCAACTATTGGGAAATTCCCAATAGTTCAGAAAGAAGGCAAGCGAGAGGTAACTCGAAATGTGTCTTTTTACAATCTTGATGTTATTATTTCTGTCGGCTATCGCGTAAACTCTTTGCGTGCAACACAGTTTAGACAATGGGCGACTAAAGTATTGCAAGAGTTTGCTATTAAAGGATTTGTTTTAGATAAAAAAAGGTTAGAAAACGGAAGTTATTTAAATAAAAATTATTTTGAAGAGCTTTTATCTGAAATAAGAGAAATACGGTTGAGCGAACGGCAGTTTTATCAAAAAATAACAGATATATATGCCACCAGTTTAGATTATAACAAAGATGGAAAAACAACAAGATTGTTTTTTGCTAAAGTTCAAAATAAAATGCACTATGGAATACATGGCAATACCGCAGCAGAATTAATATATAGTAGAGCCAACAGCAAAAATGAAAAAATGGGTTTAACCAGTTGGAAAAACAGCCCAAACGGTAAAGTAATAAAAACAGATGTAAGCATTGCCAAAAACTATTTAACAAAAGAAGAATTAGAATCTTTGGGGCGCGTAGTAAATGCCTACCTTGATTTAGCAGAAGAAAGAGCCAAGCGAAACATATCCATGACCATGCAAGATTGGGCGGAATGGTTAGATAAGTTTTTAGAATTTAACGAAAGTGAAATACTGGAAAACGCAGGAACAATAACTACAGAGATGGCGAAAAATAAAGCCGAAACCGAATTTGAAATCTACCGAATTACACAAGACCGCCTTTTTGAAAGCGATTTTGATAAACTGATTAAAAAACAACTGAAAGATGATAAATAATATTGGACATACAAACCCAATGGATACAAACGCTTATATAAACGCTCGTTTTGTGTGTGGTATGACCCCGAAAGGATCAAATAAGCTAACGATTAATTGTTTTTATAAATATATAATCCTTTCAGGATTGGAGGAAGAAATTAAGGAAACTTGAAAAATTTGAGGTATGAAAATAATTAAAAAACGCTTGCCAATTCATCAATCCACCAAGCAAAAAACCTTTGCGCCTTTGCGCCTTAGCGAGATAAAAATAACAGCTAAAAACTTTGAGGCATGAGTAAAATTTTAATCAAGGATATAGCAAAAGTGAAAAACGGATCTACTCCTTCGACAAAAAGAGATGATTATTATGGTGGAGAAATTATGTGGATAACCCCTAAAGATCTTTCAAAATTAAAATCAAAATATATTGAAAAAGGAGAAAAAAGTATAACGCAATTAGGGTATAACAGTTGTTCAACTACATTAGTTCCAAACGGAAGTATATTGCTTTCAAGTAGAGCACCTATTGGATTGCTTGCTATTGCTAAAAATGAAGTGTGTACAAATCAAGGATTTAAAAATTTAGTAATTGATACAAGTAGAGTTTCAAGTGAGTATTTGTATTATTGGTTAAAAACTAAAGTTGATTATATTGGAAGTTTAGGGACTGGAACGACTTTTAAAGAAGTGTCTAAGTATGTGATAGAAAATCTAGAAATTCAATTACCCAATCTCCCCACCCAAAAAGCCATAGCCAAAGTCCTTTCCGATTTAGACGCCAAAATAGCCCTCAACAACAAAATAAATAGTGAGTTAGAAGCCATGGCAAAAACGCTTTATGATTATTGGTTTGTTCAGTTTGATTTTCCAGACAAAAATGGAAAGCCTTACAAAACGTCTGGTGGTAAAATAGTCTTTAATGAAGAGTTGAAAAGAGAAATCCCTGAGGGGTGGGAGGTGAGATGTTTAGGTGATTGCATCAAAATATTTGATTCAATGAGAGTTCCTTTGTCAAGAGCCGAAAGAGAAAAAATTGAAGGTTCAATTCCATATTATGGTGCAACAAGTGTGATGGGATATGTGAATGATTTCATTTTTGATGACGAATATATACTTCTAGCTGAAGATGGTTCTGTAATGGATAAAAACGGAAATCCAATTGTTCAATTTATTTGGGGTAAAACCTGGGTTAATAACCATGCTCACGTTATACAAGCGGAGAATAAATTACATAATGAATTTATTTTTCAATTAGTAAAGATGATTCATGTGGTACTTATAAAAACAGGTTCTATACAAATGAAAATAAATCAAGAGAACTTAAAAAAACATAAGGTTCTAATTCCAACTACTGAATTAATGGATAAGTTTTCGATCAAAACGATTTCAATAAGAAAACAGCTAATCAATAATATTGAACAAAATCAAAAACTAGCCGAACTCAGAGATTGGTTGCTACCAATGTTAATGAATGGTCAGGTTACTGTTGGAGAAGCAGAAGAGAAAGTGCAAATGAATATGGCTGCTGAGCCTAGAGGGGAATATAAAAAAGGAAAAGTATGAGTATAAAATTCAACTATATAAATGATATGACAAAACCAAGTGTAATTTGTGACACCAATGTTTGGTACGGTATTGCTAATGGGACCTTTAAAAAACCAAACAACATATCATTAATACCGACATCATTGACTCTAGTTGAATTAGCATCTACTGAAGCAATGGCGTATGATATAAAACTTTATTGTAGCGTAATAAAAGGAATCTATGATAATTGCGGACCAATAATACCTGTAAATCCATTTGATTTTATTCTTAGCAATCATGATTCAGATTACCCTGCTGATGACTCTCTTACTAAAAAAGTTTTAGAAGACTTTACTCAAGTTCTAAAAATTGACATTTCAAAAAAGATAGAATTAGATGAGAAAACTCAAAATAAAATTATTGAAGAATGTCAAAAAACAAGAAGTGCAACAATAGACTTTGCCAATTTCGGGACTGAAAACCTGATGAAAATACGGAAAAATATAAATAAAGGAGTTGGAAAAAAAGATCATTTAAAAGTAGATCCTTCAGAAATCAATAAAGAAATGCTCAAGTCCTTTTTAAACGAACATGTTAAAGACAAGGATTATACTATCAATTTTGAAAATTTTGAATGGGAAAATGTTGAACTATTTCTGATCGTTACAGAGATTTTCTTTAAAAAACTAGAAACAACCAAAGACATGAAGTTTAAACCAAATGATGCTGTTGATTGGCTAAACATGCTTTATGTAACACAAAATGATCAGTACTTAACATTTGAGAAAAGTTGGAGGAGTTATATAGAAAATGATGAAAGAATAAAACATTATTTATACGAAATTAATCAATAGCAATAATACTCCCTTCGAATTAAGAGATTGATTATTATCAATGTTAATGAATGGGCAGGTTAGTGTTGGAGAAGCTGATAAAAAAATATAAAGAATATGGAACCAGAAGAATTATTAGAGTATTTAACTGAATCTGTACCAAATTTTCTAAATCCAGAGCTGATTGAACATGAAGGTGAATGTTTTCACTATACAGAAAACTGGAGAGTAATTGAAGCAGAGGGAGTTTTTAAAGGGGCACCTGTAAATCAAGAATTGGATCAAACACAAAATGTTGAATTTGAATTAGTAGATGATGGAGTTGTTTTTGGTTATGATAATCTAGAAGACGCAAGAGAGGAAGGCTATGGATGTAGCATTGTCAAAATTAGATATAGAAAGGCAATACGTGCATTACATGAGTCAGAGAATAATCTAGGGGATTTATTTGCAGAGGCTGCTGTAGGAACAGAAATGGAAGGTTTGCTTGATACAGGAGGCGCACCTCCAACACTATTGATACTTGCAGCTGATATTTTAGATTTTGAACTAGTTACTGAATAATATGACAAGTGAAGATGAAGTGGGAAAAGGGAATGATGACGGAGGCAAAGTATAAACATTGAACTAAACACTTATTGCTATGAACAACCTAGTTACACAAATCAGCGATGAACTTTTTGATATACTCCTGAAAAAAAGGGAAGAAGAACCAAATTTTAAATTTGCTCTACGTCAACGAAATCAGAACAATAATCAACCACGCCTGCAAAATGGTTATTGGTTTCAAGGAAACGATTTCTATATTTTCGTACCGCTATGGAACAAGGGTGACAATAAGAATAAAACAAAAACGATAGGTTTTGTACTTAACTTGGATCACAATGATCGCGTTACGGGAAATTATCTCGAGCTTGCATACCCTGATGAAATAAGACCGCTTCATCTCGAATTTTATGACAAAATCAAAGACTATCTTACCAATCAACAAGATATAAAACTTAAAAGATATCAAAAGGGGAATAAAAAAACATTCGACCATTTTGAAGACCCTCATAATTGGGAAAATAACTTTCAGTTTTACCTCAATAACTTTCAACCTTTTGTACAGCAGTTAATTATTCAATATGGTTTTGAGAATGAGTTTGTTTTTTCAGATAATCAATTTCTCAAAAATCTGGACAGAATAAATCGATTAAGGCCTAATATTCAAAATAGTCTTGTTACCATCAATTACCCTGCAAGTTTCCCAGATCATGGTCAATTTCAAAAAAACTACAGGGAAACATTGAATATTGATGAAGATGTGAGAACGGTTACTGTTCGATACCGAAGACAACTTTATACAGGATTAACACTCGGAGTCTATGGACGGGGTACGGGTAGAATTTATTTTACAACACAAAAGCAACAATTCATTGATAACAATCCGCATCTTAAAGGTAGCGAAAGTATTACTATTCGTGTTATACCTGAAGGGATAAATGAATTAGAGTTAGTTGATGAATCTATTTTGTTTGAGTATTCCATTTCTGCACTAACCTTTGAAACAATATTTCCACAATTCAAAGAATACATCTTGCACTTATCAGGAGAGTTGTTTGAAGGTTTTGATAAAGGATATATTCACGATAATGAATCCTATAAATTAGAACTTCGAGAAAAAGCGCTAAATGCACTCCAACTGGAAAAATGGGATGAATCGATGATTGGTAGCGGTGAAATTTTAACAAATACAATAGCAGCAATAGAGGTAGATGGAAATAATTTAGTCGATATTTCGGGAAGATATGGACCAAATGGACTAGATCACAGAAGACTAATAGCCATCAAGGAAACAGGGGATGGATTAGCTCAATTAGAAAATACTTTTTACGAGTTCTTCAACAATCAGATTGAAGAAGAAGATGCTTTTGATGAATTAAAAGAGCAAATAGGTGGTATTTATGCCTTGTTAGCTTACATATTTTTCTTGAAAGACGAAAATCAATTTGCTCCAATTTCAACATCAAATTTTGAAACCAGTTTCCAGTTGTTAGACTGTGATATAAAGCTTCAAGCTTCGGCTAGCTGGAAAAACTATTCGGAATACAATCAGCTTATTCATCAAACAAAACAATTGTTAGTAAATGAATTGGATACTCCTATTAGAACTATCGATGCACATTCATTTTTATGGATTATAGGTAATCAAGGCCTATTTAAAGATTGGATGAATGAACATGATGAAGAGTCGGAAACAATAATAGTTTTTGAGACAATATCAACTCAAAATGAAGTTAAATCAGAAAAGAAACGAAATTTTGACAGTCTTCCTCCAGAGCAAAATAAAGATTGGGCAACACTAGAGCGAAGAAAAAGAAAAAATGGAAGAAAAGCAGAACTCATAGTACTTGATTATGAACGTAAAAGGCTTGAAGAAGCAGGCAGGTCTGACTTGGCTGAAAAAGTTCAGGATTATAGTAAAAGACTTGGTTGTGGTTATGACATTCTTTCTTGGAACGAAACTGATAATTCGCAACGATGTATTGAGGTGAAATCTGTTAAAAACAATCAATTCTACATTACGGCAAATGAACTAGCAAGATGTGAACATGGTAAAGGTTTTTGCATCTATCTAGTGCGTAAAGAGAATAACCAGATCCGTATTCAACATATTCCTTCTCCTCAACTTAGTTCAGAAGAGCATTTTTCACTCACCGCCCAAAATTATCTAGTAACTTTCAGTAATAAAAATTCAGATAGCTAGACGAAGAAGAATTTCTAACCTCAATGAAACACGGTTTTTGTAATGTATTACCATGATAGATAGAATAAAACGAGTATCACTACGAAAAGTATGGAAACATGAAGCACATGATTTTACCGTATGGCTTGAAGAGAATATTGATGTATTAAAAGAAGTTGTTGGTTTTGAAATTACCAATGCAGAACGTGAGCAGTCAACAGGAAACTTTAGTGTAGATCTTAAGGCTGAGGACGAATCTGGTAATGTAATCGTAATTGAAAATCAATTAGAAAAAAGTGATCACGATCATCTTGGTAAAATCATTACCTATCTAGCAGCTTTTGATGCTAAAAAAGCAATTTGGATGGTAAAAGAACCACGAGTTGAGCACATAAATGCAATTTCTTGGTTAAATGAAGGGGGTAATGGATGTGATTTTTGGCTATTAAAAATTGAAGCCATTCAAATTGGAGAATCTGCACCTGCACCTTTAATTACAAGGATAGTTGGTCCAAGTGAAGAAACTAGACAAGTTGGTAAAATCAAAAAAGAAGATTCTGAACGTCACCGTTTGCGCTTTTCTTTTTGGTCTAAGCTACTAGAAACATCAAGAGGCAAATTACCTTTATTCAATGCTATTTCACCAACAAAAGATACTTGGATTGGAGCAAGTGCTGGTAAGCGTGGTTTTCAATATGCATATTGGATTACAAAAAACTCTTTGAGAGCAGAACTCAGAATAGATTTAGGAAAAGATTCTGAAGAAGAAAACCTGAAACTGTTCAATAAATTAAAAGAATATCAATCTGAAATTGAATCAAAATTTGGAGAACCTCTTGAATGGAATGAAGCAGAAGGTTATCGTGTATGCATTATTCGTAAACTGTTAACTACTGGTGGTTATAGAAATACAGAAGAAGAATGGACTCCAATTTCAGAAGAAGGAATTGACGTTATGCAACGTTTGGAGAAAGCTATTAAACCATTTTTAGGAAAGTTGAAGTAAGCCTTGTCAATTATTATTTACCAATAGACATAAGAGAATTGATTAATATCCCATACGTTTTACAACTATTTTAGCTCCCGAAATATTAGTGCGATATTTCACCATTTCCTTACTAGCATTGAAGTGTTCTGCAATTTCGTTTTCAGTCATTTTATTTTTTAATGCCCAAATAAGAGCAGGTTTTGGTAGTTGTAGGCAAGCACCAAACCATTCAGCTTCATTTTCCTGAGCTTCATCATGATTTCGTAGAAATCCAGACAAACCTAAGTTCGTTTTATCTTCTGGAATTTTATGATCACAAATTATATGAGCTAATTCATGCATTAAATTACTTTGCTGCCTAGCAGAAGTGTGTGTTGGGTTATGTACAATTAAAAATTTATCATTCACAGGTATAGAAGCTGCTGACCAGTGACCATTACCCTCTCCTAAAAGATTATTAAGGTGTTTTTCAGATAAACCTTCAATTTCATCAGGTACAAACAAAGGAATCCCTAAATGCTTACATAAAGCAAAAGCGCACAAAGGAGATGAGGGATATAAACCTAATTCTTTCCTAAGAGAGATTGTTTTATCATCAGACCATTTTTTAAACCCGTAGCTGTATTTAATCTTCTTCTTTAACGGAGGCATAAGCAAGGTTAATCATTTGTATCAATGCTTCTGCTGTATCAGGAGGTAAGGTTTTATCAGCTCTTAGATGAGCAATTACATCTCCTTTTACGTTTTCTTCATCCGCACTTGCTATTGTGAAAAATTCAGAAGAAACTTCTAACCAATTACAAATAGTAAGATAGGTATCAATGTCGGGTAGATTTCCTTGTTCTATTCTTGATAAAGTAGAGGCACTTACTCCAATCTCAGCTGCTAATGTTCTAAGACCAGTACTTCCTCTTTTAGATTTTACCATTTCGGAAAACTTCTTTGTATCTAAAGATGAGCTCATTACGTGTGTTGTTAATAAAATGTCAATAACGTTTCAGCAAATATACAAATGTTTCTTTGGTAAAACACAATTTTTACCGTTTCTTTGTCGGGACAAATGTATCACAAGTGAGATTTACTTGTGAATAACTTATTGCTAATGTAGAAAAAAACTTACATAAAAAGCTTTTAAGTAAGTAGTTATACTAAAATAGCCGTTCAAGTCTTTCGGTCGAGAAGTGAAAGAGAAATTACAAATTTTAAAATCATTAAATATGAATAGAAATTTACAAAAAAGAAATCAGGTAAGTGTTTGCCATAAAAATAGCTGTGTACATGCTGTTGGTAAAAATGCTGATATGATTGCAAAAGGGGCAACAGTTATGCTATTGTTCGTAGGAATTGCAGCTTTATTAAAAGCAGCATCAAATTAATAACAAAGGAGGGGATTGCCCCTCCTTTTAATAAATAACGTTTATGAAGCAAGATTACTTAAAATATTTTCATCCTAAAGCACTTATTTCAATTGTGCTAATAATTGGGGTGCTAATTTATTTGGCAAAAGAATATGGAGGAGTAGCAGTTCCAATTATATATGGAATTACTGCTTTTTTGATTGTTATTTCTACAATATTGTGGAAGTACAAACCATTTATTTGGCTGTTTTGGGTTGATGACTTTTCTGGAAGATATGAAGGAAAGCTAAAGTATCAATATAGAGATGAGTTAGGTGAATTAAAAACAGGAGAACTCATTCATGTTAAACTCATTAATCAAAATGGACATAGAATCATCATTTCTTCATTTACTATTAAGACAAATGGTGAAAAATCATCATTATCTGTAAGTAAAGGTATGTTCGTTGAAAAAACGGAGGACGATAGACATTATAGGCTCATTTACAACTATCAAAATGACGGAAGTACAGAACAAGGTTTCCCACCTCATTATGGCACAGAAGTAATCAAGTTTATTAGAAATGGGGAAAATAAAATCCTTTCTGGAGGGTATTACACAGGAAGAGAACCTTTTCAAACAAGAGGAGAGTTTTCAGAATTAAAATGGGTTAGTAATGACCTAAATCACGAATTTTAAAATAGAATAAAATGGCAGTATTGCATAAAGAATTTATTAAGTATAATAAGAATATTAAATTAACTCCTGCAAGGAAAGAGAGTTTAAAGAAGAGTAGAAAAGAATTACGAAAAAAAATACGTAGATGGTTTAAGGGTAATAAGCCTAACGAGTTACAACCAAAATTTAGAGGTCAAGGTTCATTCGACATGAATACAGTAGTAAATCCGATACCTATTGATGATGGTCATGGTAAAAACTTATTAAAATATGATTTAGATGATGGTGTTTACTTCATTGAGAAAGAAGATGAAGACAATCAAAGAGCAATTAACACTTGGCACGATTGGGTGTTTGATTCTGTAGAAAACCACACTGGAGAAGATTCAATAAGAAAAACGACTTGTGTTAGAGTTGTATTTGCAGATGGACATCATATTGACTTACCTATCTATTACAAAAATGATGGTACGATTGAGTTAGCTCATAAATCTAAAGATTGGTTAGAAAGTGACCCTAAAGAATTTGTTGAATGGTTCAATAATCTTAAAACATCACAGTTAGAAAGGTTAGTCAGATATTTAAAAGCTTGGAAAAACTTCAGGGAAGACAAAAACAGTAATCTTAAATTACCTAGTGGATTTGAATTAACAATATTAGCAGCAAATAACTATGTAGAAGATGATAATGATGATAAATCATTTAGAGAGACAATCAGAAAAATTAACACGGATTTAAATAAAACAAATGGCTTTAAATGTATAAGACCTACAACACCAAAAGATGAAGATGTGTTTACTGATTATTCTGACACTAGAAAAGATAATTTCTTGAGCACCTTATCTAGTTTGTTAAATGATTTAGATAAAGCAAATGATGAGAAAAAATTCAAAAAAGCTTCTGAAATTTTAAGGAACAATCAGTTTGGAGATAGATTTCCATTGGGAGAGGATAAAAATGAAGAGGATAAATCAAATGCTTTAGGTGCTACCATAGGTGCCGCAATGATAAAACCAAAACCTTATGGATATTAATCATCAAGTTGAAGAGGTTCTTAAAAGATTTCCAACGCTAACCTATAGAGCGGACGAAAAAGAACTCATTGGCGAGTTATTCATTACTGATAATGATTCTTATGATATTCGTATTATTCTTGGTAAGTATCCAAATGAATTTCCAGCAGTATATGAAACGGAAGAGCGAATACCTAAAAAAGTGGAACGACATATTTATACTGACTCTGGCTCATGTTGCTTAACAATACGAGCCAAAGCTCAGATCTTATTACATACAAAAGTTAAGACCCTTTCTATCTTTATTCAAGATGTGGTGATACCATATTTTCAGAACAATTCTTATTTCGAGATTAACAAGAAATATAAAACGGAGGAATATTCGCATAACAGCTTTGGTGTAATTGAAGGGTATAGAGATATTCTTCTAACTAATAACGATTTATTAATAGCTCAGCTAATGGCAAAACGTGTTGAGGGACAAAAACTTAAAATTCAGAATCCTTGCTATTGTGGAAGTGGAGCTAAAATGAAGAAGTGCTCTTCAGGAAGACATGACCAATGTTACAGGGAGTTTAAAATGATTAGTAAAGAATTATTAACGCATGACTTGGGAAGATATTTCATTCCTTATTTAAAATCAAAAGGACTTATTAAATAATCAGTATGATGAAAAAACTATTCAAAACTTTACCCTCCGATTGGCTTTATCAGCTAATTTCTCTTGCTTTAATAACAGCTATCACATTCTACTTATTCCAATTCGCAGATAGATTTGAGGTAATAAAAGAATTCTGGGAGTTAAATGAAAAGCTTTATATCTATACCTTTTTAGGAATTCAATTTATTGTAAAAGCTCTTTTTTATTGGGGCGTTTTTTTACAATTAAAGAAGCTCTTATTTCACAAAATAAAGCGAAAAGTTTTGGGAGCAGTAAATGAACCTAAATCGAGAGAAGATCTAAAAGACATTAGTGAAATTAAAGGACTGTTTGTTTTAATATTTGGTATTCCTATAGAGTTAGGTTTGCTAGAACACTCCGATTATGAAGATAAGATTGAAATGAATGAAGAAGAGCTAGAGGAAACTATGAAGGGAATTGTTAAATGGCTTTGTGTCTTTATACATGCATCAATCACATTGATATTGGTCTATAATTTAAGTGCTTTTTACATTATTCCTCTTTTGATAGTAATATTCGCCATAGTCGTAGCGTACTGGTACGGAATAACATTTCTTTTTGGTAACATTTCGTTAATTGAAAAAGCTAGAAAAGAAGTTGTTGGACAAAAAATGTTAAGAGCTTAGCAATTGCTGAGCTATATTTACAATAGCTACTTATTCAGCATATTATTATTCCTATGTTTGGCGAATTAGTTAAACATATGAATAATAAACAGCTCACCCGAAAAGAACTCTATGACTTAGTCTGGTCAAAATCGTTAACCCAACTTGCTAAGGAATATAACACCTCAGATAATGGACTACGAAAAATATGTAAGAAGCATAATATTTCTCTACCCAAAATGGGACATTGGCAAAAAGTACAATTTGGTAAAAAGGTTGAAGTAGTTCCTTTACAGAAAGTTGCAAATGAAAAAGAGATTCAAATTTCTTTAGACGAAAGAGAAGCAGAAGGGAAAGAAGAACATATTATCAGTAAAATAGCTAGAATTTCAAAAGAAATAGAAACTGAATACCCTAGTTTTATTGAAGTGCCTGATTAATTAATAAAAACAGATATATTAGTCCGAGAAGCTGAAAGGATTTACGTACAATAATCTTCACAACAACTCCTTCAAATCAACTTCTAAAACTTCAGAAATTCTCACCAAGAGTAAAATTGAAATATTTTGTTCTCCCCTGATTATTCTTCGAATAGTACGGGCATCACATTCAACTTCTTTAGCAAATTCATTTTGACTAGAGAATTTATCTAGATACAGTTTCTCTATTTTTTGGCCTACCTCATACAGGTATTTTTCTTCTTTTTTAGTCACGCTACAAATTGATAAATATTTTTCTTTCTACATAGGCATATATGTCCGTTTATTGTTATATTTGTTTTGTTAAAATAAATAAATTGAAAATAAATGAATTACAAAGTCAAAAAGAGCATTGAATATATTTCAAAAAATCAAAAAGCTACATCAGCTGATATTCCATTGAAACTTCTAAATTTTTGGAAATTTGACC
This sequence comes from Bacteroidota bacterium, assembly GCA_024280155.1. Classification (GTDB taxonomy): domain Bacteria; phylum Bacteroidota; class Bacteroidia; order Flavobacteriales_D; family Crocinitomicaceae; genus UBA4466. Next base: position 119 of record JAJRQQ010000040.1, on the reverse strand, counting down.
AAGAAGATAAAGACATTGATATGGAGATAGAAGACAGTGATGAATGGACTATTTTCTTATATGCTCTTATATTGTATAAAAAGAAACAAGGATTGGCAGGGTTTGAGATAGAAGTAGAT
>JAJRQQ010000039.1 GCA_024280155.1 Bacteroidota bacterium | reverse complement strand
TGGATAGAAACTTGGTATAATCGAAATAGAAGGCACTCAGCATTAAATTACAAAACAATAAAGGAATTTGAATTAGAAATGATTAATCACAAATATGCAGCGTGACTTAACTCAGTGTCCAGAATTATATTGCAAGTCCAAAACTATTTTTTTAGTACCCCTTTTATTAGTAATCTTTTCATAACATTTCAATTCTACAAAATTTGTACTACAATTCTTTAAGAAAAGAATAATTAATACAAATAAAACAATCAACAAATACTTATACATTTAGCTTTATTTTGAAGGTAAAGGACCGCTAATGGTAAATTCTGGTAAATTCATAACTGTAATAAATGATTGAAAGCCTCGAGCCCATTGTAGGATATACCAAGAATTAAAAGCAGGAAATATATTTGCATATGGATTATCGGCAATATCTTTCGAGTCTAAACCAAAATGATCATATAAAGTTAGTTTAATTGTAGCCTCCCATCTTCCATTAATTTCTCGAAAAGATACAACTTTAATATCATAGGACCAAATATCATTTAAACTTATTCGTAGCCCATTGATATTGTCCAAACTTTCATTGAATCTTGGGTTACCTTCAAGATTCTCTTTAATACTAAAGTCAGGGTCACCAAAATAATCCCCTCCATCATTAATTGTTTTTTGGAACGCATCGGCTATATCTTGTTTAAACCTTCCTGTAGAAGGGTGCTTATCAACAGCATTTGTCAAATCCCAATTTGAATAATCCTTACCTGTGTTTTCTACAAAATGTTTAAAGATACCCAATACAATTTTTTTGCTTGAGGAGTAAATGCAAAATCTAACATTAGACCCTCCATAGCCTTAATCAATACACTATTACTAGAATAAACCCTGGACTTAATTTCTGTATTAGCCCCAATATCATCATAAATTGGTTGAGGGTTAATTATCAGTTCACCTCCAGGTGAATACATAGGAATTTTTCTACTTCCAAAGTCACTTCCAACACCAGGAGTATTATCTCCACTTGCTACAGACAATGGATCATCTGAGAATCCTCCCCCACCATGATCCCCCATTAGACCAGGTCCATGCTCATCTGGATTAGTTGGTAAGTCATCATCCTCAGGTCCATCACCTTCCAACCCATATATATCTGTAAAATATATTGGATTATTATCAAATGCCACATAAGGAGACATCCAAGGAAACATCATCATCAACGGATCCAAACTTTTCCACCTCCCTAATCTCGGGTCATATTGTCTAAACTCAGTCGTATAAGAATTCCCATTTCCAGACACCTCATTATCAACCTCCATACCGTTGTATAAGTACCTATAATTTGCACTTCCAACCGACCTTTCTGGCATCAGCATCCCAAATGAAGGTGAAACATCCGTTTTTGAGGTAGTTGAGGATGATATGTTGGTGGTTATTTTGATGAGTGAAAGGTAAGGTTTTTTTGGAGAATTTAACTCGAAAACAGAATATGAATTAACCCTTGATACTGTTTAAGTAGAATAAAAGTCTTTGAAATTAATTTTCGTTATATCAAATTGGATGGTTTAGAATGTGGTAGAGAACGCGTCACATTTCCTATGCATGACCACCCTTTCTATACCTATTAACCAAATGTTAATAAACAAAATATTGTATTAGTAAACCCGATTCATTAAAAACAAACAAAACATTGAAAACATCGGTATCTCCCTTTTTAATTTTATAATATGATTTATTAATCATATTTATTTTTTTTACAACATATGAAGTGAAATTATCATTTACATAGCAACCTTGTAAATTGAACTTTTTAATATCTCCTTTTTCTGATAAAAAAAAAGTAAAAACAATAGAAGTTGATGAAAGCTCCTCCCAAGATTCATTTTCTGGTTCATTTTCTAATGTAAAAGCATTAGTATAAATTATGTCGTTTATTTCTTTTACAATTAAACCAACTTTCTCAAGTAAAGAATCTTTTTCTTTACTTGAGAAAGTTTCAGTAATATTCAACGAATCTGACTTCGACATATTAACTGACATTACAGAATCGGTTTGTCCAAAACTCCTGAATCCTATTATAATAAATATACAAATTAATTTCATGTTTTTTCTATTCAGCATTATCTTCCATTTCATTATTGGAACGAGGAATAACAAATGTATCATGTTCTAAATCAATATCGATTGATATTTCACCGTTATTACCTACAGAAATATTCTTAACATAATTATAATCCGCTCCCTGAAACATTATCCAACCTTCCTCAAAATTCGCAGTAAGAGAATGACCTAACTTAGATGTAAAAGATTTTCCGCTATTATAATATAAACTTTTATCTGCATTAAAATAATACACTCTTTCTTTATTTTCTCCTAATTTTACAATTGCTCTCATTAAATTAATATCATCACCTAAATTACAACTATTGACACATACTGTACCATCAGTATCAACATTTAACAATAACGTTGATAATGCATCTATATCTTTAATAGTCTCTTCGGATAAGACGCCTGGATTTCGATAATAATCAAGTATTTCTCTAGCTGTTATTCCTTTATCCTTTTTTTCTACACCATCATCCATATGAATATAGAACGTCATATTTTTATCTCCTTCTGTTTGACTCGCATAGCGAATTTCACCACCATGAGCAATTAGCAATAAATTTTGATAACATTGACCATCACCTCTAATTTTTTCCAATTCAGCATTTGCTTTTTCTAATGTTGTTGCTATAATTACAAAAAAGTCACCTATAACATCTGGAGAATTAACTAATTTTAAATCAATTTCATCTTGACTAAAAATTATAACAATAACATTCAAAGGATCTCCTGGTCCACCACTACTCAACCCATATATATCTGTATAATAAACAGGATTATTATCAAACGTCACATACGGACTCATCCAAGGAAACTTACCCATCAACGGGTCTAAACTTTTCCACCTCCCTAATCTCGGGTCATATTGTCTAAACTCAGTCGTATAAGAATTTCCATTTCCAGACACCTCATTATCAACCTCCATACCGTTAAAAGCATACCTATAATTTGCACTTCCAACCGACTTTTCTGGCATCAGCATCCCAAATGGGGATAAAACACCCGTTTTTGAGGCCGTTGAGAATGATATGTTGGAGGTTGTTTTGATGAGTGAAAGGTAAGGTTTTTTTGGAGAATTTAACTCGAAAACAGAATATGAATTAACCCTTGATACTGTTTAAGTAGAATAAAAGTCTTTGAAATTAATTTTCGTTATATCAAATTGCTTGTCTTAGAATGTGGTAGAGAACGCACAGCCTTATTATAACTGCATTGTCCCAATATTGGAACGCTTTTGACATGGAATGCGTGGATTGTGCATATTCGTGTTTTAATTCATTTTCAATGAGTTACGCTTTACATCTTGCTCTATCACACTTTCTATACACTCCCCACCAAGCCCCCATTACCTACAATCTCGGAATCACAACTATTATTGATGAATATCTTTTTAGCAATTTCAATTCATTTTTCACCTTGAATTCCCACTCTAACTGCTTACCTTCATAAATACCATGATTTGTTTCCTCATCATAAGCAAAATTTAACTCATCCCAAAAATCACCATAAAATTTATCATATATCTTCTGTAAAATAACTGATGATTCAGAAAGACTTGTAGATTTATGTTGAGCACACTCTTCTCTTATTTTTCTTGCAACTAGCTCAGCAATATCAAAATGAAGTTGTTCATGCTCTAATAGATGTAGATTTTCGCGAAAATCATTTTTAACCCAAGATTTATTTGAGGCGAAAAAGCATGGGATTTTCAAAATAATTGAATCTTTAGCAACAGTATTCTCAAAATTTATTTTTGAGAATGTTTTTGCCTTATATTTACTTTTAAATTCAATTTCTCCTAAAAAATCTGACCATGAGAGACGATCTTCTGAATCCCACAATATAAGTTCTGTTGGAACCTTAATCAACAAGCTATCAGCATTTAGACTGTCAATATGTATCCAACTTCCACCTTTAGAAGTCGGATTAACATAGGCATTTGAATTATTGCTTTTATCGCTGTTTTGTTCCTCGTTTAGAACATCAACAGAAGTACACCCTATAATGAGCACCAATAAAAGTAACAGTTTAATAAAATTATTTTCCATTTTAATCACACTTTTTTATTAAAAATTTATCTCTAACCTATAAGTTCCATCAGGTTGATCAAAGTGAGGCTTATAAATAACATTACCTGGTTTAATATTTGGATAGTGATGCAGTAAAATGACTCTTGTACGAAGATATCGTTGATACATTAAATGAGTTACTGGACTTCCTTCAAAGGCTCCACTTTCAATTGTTCCACCTCTACTAGCTGGTGTAAAAATATTTAGAGTAATTTTTTGGTCTGGATATTTATTAAGATACTCACCAATTTCACGCACTTCATTCAAAAAGATAGCTTTATTTTTTTTAGTAAAAAACTTGTCATCTCCAATGAATGGAATATTTAGGTCTAAGTCTGGTGGTGGATTAGGTATTATCTCTTCATCTGTATCATCTACTATTTCTTCGACATCCCCACTACTATTAGTTCCGGCTGTATTTACCTTCATTTTACGGTCAATTCCTGTGTCGACTGTCTTAACATCACCAGCTTGATCCTTAGCCTCCTTACTATTGGTGTTCAATCCTTTATTATTCAACTCTTTGTCTGGTGGAACTACTTTAACAATCAAAGGTGTGCTAGCTTTACTTTCTGGACTTATACGCTCATGTCTTCGAACTATGTATCCGTTTTTATGTATTCCATTGTTATATTTTCCTATGTCTAAAACATTTCTTCCATAGCTCCCTTTTCTAACTTTTATTTCATCTGAACTTCCTGGTTCTTTAAATGTAAAAGTATGTTCATCTCCATTTTTAAAATCTTTTGGCAAATTGTCAAGTAAGTCTTTTTCTGAATAATCATCGGAACTTCCTTCTAAAGTAGAAGATGTTTTCTTGCCTGGACCTCCTGCACTCAACCCATATATATCCGTATAATAAACAGGATTATTATCAAACGCTACATAAGGTGACATCCAAGGAAACTGATTCATCAACGGGTCTAAACTTTTCCATCTTCCCAGTCTCGGGTCGTACTGTCTAAATTCTGTCGTATAAGAATTTCCGTTCCCAGACACCTCATTATCGACCTCCATTCCGTTGTATAAGTACCTGTAATTTGCACTTCCAACCGACCTTTCTGGCATCAGCATCCCAAATGGGTAATAATCAGCACTAATTTTCAATATGTTACACGTGTTTCTCAATGTTTTTCACAAAAAAATGATATATAACTTCTTCTAAATGGAATCGCAAGTTAATAATTATAATAAGATTCTTAGTAGCTCAAAAAAACAAGCTTTATATAATCATTCTAAATAAGTGATATGACATTTTTATGACAAAAAAAACACAGATTCTATGCATCTTTGCACCCGTGGAAGCCCATAAAAGCATAGCAGAACTTCATATTATTGCGTTTACGCATCGCAATCTCTCTGTAAATGAGATTGGTGAGTTGCACATTGATGAGAATTTTCAACAAGAGCGTTTGACTCAGTTGAAAGAAAAAATGGGGTTAAAAGAACTACTTTTTCTTTCAACCTGTAACCGGGTTGAGTTCATGTTTACAACAAGCCAATCAATTTCTACTTCTTTCTTAGATTCTTTTTTTCAAGAACTCTATCCTGATTTTTCAAAAGAGAAGTTTGAACATTTTGCAAAAGTGGGGAATGTTTTTCACGGAATGGCTGCTGTAAACCATACACTTTCTGTTGCTTCTTCATTGGATTCAATGATTGTTGGAGAACGTGAAATAATTACTCAAGTTAGGAATGCGTATGAGAATGCTCGAAAAATGAAACTTTCGGGAGATTTTATCCGAATTTTAATTCGACATACGATTGAAACTGCAAAAAAAGTTTACACAGAAACAAGTATTGCTACTCGACCAGTATCAATTGTGTCTTTAGCGTATCATAAACTAAAAGAACTTGATGTCCCTTTGGATGCACGAATTCTTATTGTCGGAGCAGGTGTCACGAATACAAACATGACACGTTTTCTTAAAAAACATGGTTTTACCAATTTCAATGTGTTTAATAGAACTCCTGCAAAAGCAATAAAATTAGCGGAAGATATTAATGGAAATGGTCATTCTTTGACGCAATTAAACACATTCAACAAAGGTTTTGACATTATTTTGACATGTACAGGTGCTGAAGAACATATCATTACTCCAGAAATTTATACTCAATTGGCACAAGGTGAAACGGGAAATAAAATCGTTGTTGATCTAGCTATCCCACAAGATTTAGCACCAGAAATAAAAGAGAAGAATAACCTGACACATATTTCCATTGAGTTACTGCAACAAATTTCCAATGAGAATTTGAAAGCAAGAACGAAAGAGGTTATACATGTAGAAGAAATTCTTTCAGAAGCAATCACAGAGTTTGAATTCATACACCACAATCGCTCAGTTGAAATCGCTATGCGTGAAGTGCCGAAAAAAGTGAAACAGATAAAGATGATAGCCATGGAAGAAGTTTTTCATAATGAACTGAATGAATTGGATGAAAATTCCCGTGAAGTTTTGGAGAAAATCGTAGGTTACATGGAAAAGAAATACATGAGTATGCCAATGCTGATGGCAAAAGAAATTCTACTGAAAGAACATCCTAAAAGTTTTAGGTCAAACAATAAATAATAAAACTTCGATAAACTCAGTTTAGCACTTTGATAAACTCAGTTTGACACTTCGATAAAATCGGTAAAAATGAAAAAAGTTGTAATTGGATCAAGAGGAAGTGACTTGGCTTTGTGGCAAGCACACTTTGTTGAAGCTGAATTGAAAAAATTAGGCTGTGAAGTTGAAATAAACATCATTAAAACACAAGGAGATAAAATTCAACACCTTAGTTTTGACAAGTTGGAAGGAAAAGGGTTTTTTACGAAAGAAATCGAAGATGCTTTACTTTCTAAAACAATCGATTTAGCAGTCCATTCGCACAAAGATTTAGAGACTACACCACCCGAAGGATTGATGATTGCCTGTGTTTCAGAAAGAGCAAATCCTGCAGATATTCTTTTGATTAATAAAAATGCTGTCGACAATAACGAGAAATGGTCCGTAAAAAAGAATGCCATCGTTGGCACTTCTTCTGCTCGACGAAAATCTCAAGTTTTAGCCTATCGTTCTGATGTTCAAATCAACGATTTAAGAGGAAATGTCCCAACTAGGATCCAAAAATTACGTGATGGAAATTACGATGCTATTCTCTTGGCAAAAGCTGGAGTTGATCGTTTAGAATTAGATTTATCTGACTTCCTAGAAGTTGTTTTAGACCCTGAAGAATTTGTCCCTGCTCCTGCTCAAGGAGTTTTAGGATTGCAAATCAGAAATGAGGATAAAGAATTGTTCGACATTCTCCAAAAAATGAATTTCCCCGATGTACAAAAACGCATTGAATTGGAACGAAAGGTGTTAAATTTATTGGACGGAGGTTGCCAATTGCCATTAGGTGTTTATTGCGATGAAAATCATCATTTATTTGTATCATTCGCAAAAGGATTGGAGAATAAACGCATTGCTTTAGATTATAAAGTCAATGAATTTGAAGGAATGGCAGAAAAAGTCATTGCTGATTTGAACCAATAATTCTTTTTGAAAAAGCACATTTTCATATCGAAAAATGAAGATGAAATTCGTCTGTTTTTAAACCGTTTTCATTCCAAAGAATTCGATATTATTACGCATTCCTTCCTTTCATTTTCACCCATTGATTTTGAAGTAAAGTCGAATTTTGACATTATCTTTTTTAGTAGCCCACGTTCTGTAACATTTTATAAAACGAAGCATTCTATTCCAAATTACGTGAAACTTGGTTGTGTTGGAACTAAAACCAAAGAATTACTCATTAAAATGGGATACACTGTTGATTTTACACGAAAAGAGGGGCAACCATTGAATGATTTTGCTCTTTCTTTTAAAGAATGGTGTCGTGAAAGAAAAGTTTTATTCCCAATTTCATCCATTTCTCTAAAAACCATTTCTTCTAAATTTCCACAAGGACAAATAGAAGAGTTAGAGGTTTATTCTACTAAAATTGTCGGAAAAATCATTGAAGAATGTGATGTTTATGTTTTTACGAGTCCTTCGAATGTAGAAGGGTTTTTGGAAAAAAATACAATTCCTGATAATGCTAGAATTATTTCTTGGGGAGAATCGACGAGTCGATTTTTACTTGAAAATGGGGATAGGGTAGACGTAGAATTGAAAAATTCTTGTGTAGAAGAGCTGTTGAGCGTATTGTAGGAGAAGAAAAAAGGTTTTTTTAGGGCTTTCATTTAATGAGGAAATATAATACCTCGTTGAAGTCTCCATTTCCAGTCGCTTTGAACTCTCTAACACTTTCAATTCTTATTACAGATGTTAAATTTGCCCATTTTTGTGGCTGCTCAATATGAATAAAGTCACTTATTACAGAACAAGTTCTTGTCTCAATCCTACCATGCCCATAGTCAATATCAACGGATGTACTCACCTTTTTATTGAACCTAAATTCATCTTCTACGTTCTCTAACAATTCAGGTTGGTTGCCTTTTAGAGCCAGGACGTAATTTGCTTGAGCATCCACTATTTTTTGAGCTATTTCTCTTTGACACCCCATTGCATCAATAGTCACAGTAGTACCTTCTAATGCTAAGGATTCAATTAAATTAGGTATTGCGGTGATTTCATTTGATTTTTCTCCGACTTTTAATTGTCCCAAAACTAAATTGTTTTCACAAGCCCAAGCGCTTACCATATGGATAGGAGAAACACCATTAACCTTAGCTCCTCTTATTGTTTTTCCATCAATAGCAACAACTTCTCCGTCTATTAAGTTAGCTATTGAAGCAACCCATTCGCCAAAACAAATTTCAAACTTATTTGGACAGAGATTACAAAACACTCTGTTAAAAGTGTCATGCGATGGAATACCGTTTGGCAATTCTAAGAACGTTTTTAGCCAATTATACTTAATCTTACCATAGTCCTCTATCTCATTCCACGAATCGGCACCACAGATTACTCCACATACTGATATTGCAATAATATCTAAAAGTAAGTGCTTTTTACATTTTTCTCGTCTTGGATCTTCTAAATTGTCAAAGAAATCCAATAATTTTTCCTTTTTACTCAAAACTATATATTTAACTGATTATCAGTTAAATATACGAAAAACAAATTGAATAACAATAATTTAATGAACTGATTTTTAATTAGTTATGCACTATGTAATTGTTAATAAATGGTTGACAATTTAAATGCGTTTGCCCTGAGGTAAATCTTCATCAGGACATTTATACACTTATTTACGTCATCGAAAACGTTATAGAAAAAAATATGGCAGTTCTAGTTCAAAAGGTAAAATAGCAGATAAAGTTCCTATTGAGAATCGTCCAGAAATAGTTAAAGAAAAAACAAGAATAGGAGATTTTGAAATCGATTTGATTATTGGAAAAAATCATAAAGGTGCTCAGTTGACGATTGTAGACAGAATGACTAGTTATACAATTATACAGACCATTACTTCAAAAAGACCATGCGAAGTTCAGAAAGTAATCGTATTTGCCTTAATGCCGTATAAGTCAGTGATTAAAATAATTACAAATGACAATGGGAAAGAGTTTTCGCTACACAAACTTACTACCAAACAGTTAGACACGGAAGTGTGTTTCTGTAATCCTTACGCATCATACGAGCGAGGATTAAATGAATATAGGGGGCTTCTAATATTTAACTCTTTATTAATGAGTTAATTATACGTATGTTTACCTTATGAAAATCAAATGTACAAAACGCAAGGAAAAAAAGGCTTATTTGATGAAGAATTTACCCGAGAACGTTTATCGGCTATGGGTAACCCCTTAGAAGCGATTAGTAAAGTGATTGATTTTGAGTTGTTTCGAGAATTATTAGAAAGTAAACTGCTCAATACCAATAAAAAGAATGATGCAGGAGCGAAGCCTTATGATGTAGTGATGCTATTCAAAATATTAATTCTCCAGCGAAATTACGGTTTAGGAGATAGCCAAGTGGAATATCAAATACTAGATAGAACTAGTTTTAAAACATTTTTAGGCTTAGAAACAGGCGATAAAGTTGCTGATGAAAAAACCGTATGGAGTTTTAGAGAACGGGTAACCAAAACAGGATTAGTAGAAGAACTATTTAAACAATTTACTTCATTTTTAGAAGAACAAGAATTGATCTTTAATGAAGGGCAATTAATTGATGCGAGTTTTACCGTAGCACCACGCCAACGTAACACCAGAGAAGAAAACAAGAAGATTAAAAATGGAGAAGGAGATGATTTATGGAAAGACAAGCCCAACAAAAAGAGACATAAAGATATTGATGCTCGTTGGACAAAGAAAAATGGAGAGACCTTTTATGGCTATAAAAATCACGCAAAAGTAGATACCAAAAGTAAATTTATAAAAACCTATAAGACAACAGATGCATCTGTT
>JAJRQQ010000038.1 GCA_024280155.1 Bacteroidota bacterium | reverse complement strand
CAACAATGTAATATATTCCTCTTGTGGCTTGTTATTTCTAGTATCTTGCACTAATGACATATATCCACATTGCGTGTTTATGTCAAATTTAACATTTCTATCGGACTTTTTATTGTTTGTAAATGATTTATTGCAACCTGTGTATAAATTTCTGTCGTAACAGAACTACTGTGTCCAAGTAGAACTTGAATCGTTCTTAAATCTGTTCCATTTTCTAATAAATGAGTTGCAAAACTATGTCGCAACACATGAGGAGTCACTTTTTTCTTAATTTTTGCCCTTCTGCGAGCTTCTGAAACAATTTTAGAAACACTTCCCTCTGAATACTTTTTCTCTGGAGCTCCCTCAAATAAATATTTTTTTGGTGTATAACACTTGTAATATAAACGCAATAATTCTAAAACTGTAGGACTTAAAACGGTTATCCTATCTTTACCTCCTTTCCCGTTAACAATATTTAAAACCATACGCTTACTGTCAACATCTTCTATTTTTAAATTGATTAACTCACCTCGTCGTATTCCAGATGAATACAATAAGCTAACAATACATTTGTGCTTAAGGTTCGTTAAAGAATTAATCATTGCTTGAACTTCTTCGACACTAATTACTTTAGGTAATTGCTCTTTTTTACGGGGACGTTCAACAGAATAAAAACGATTGGGCATTTCCATAACTGTTTCATAATAAAACTTTATACTATTGATCATCTGATTGATATAAGAATCTGACTTTTTTAAAAATACTAACCCTTGTAAGTATAAACGAATTTCTTCTTCGTCAATACTTAATAAATCATCTCTTTTATGATGATTAATGAACCTTTCAAACATTGAAATGTAAATTCTTGCCGTATTTAATGAGTATTTTCTTAGCTCTAATTTTTGTAAAAAAACTTCAGGACATCTAATGTACCCCCTTGGTAACTCTCTTGTTCTGTAGTCATTAACACTTATTGGAGAAATACCTTTTGTACGTGATATTTTGTTGCTGAATGATGAAAGATTAATCCACGCGACTCCTTTAAAAACATCGAAAATAGTTGAATAATTTTTTGAAGTGTTGGGTAAATAAACCATATTGTATTTATTACTCCATTTTGGATGGTCTAAGGTTTTTATTAAAGCGTGAATGACCTTGTCTGGATAAAACTTTAGACCAATCATTTTCTGACCTTCAATAAATAGATGTTTTAAAATAATACTTTTTCGCTTTTCCATTTTTTTTATTAAAACTAGATGTAAAATGAATAAAGAAAAAAAATAACCGTACATTTATACGTATAATAAACGATTAATCTACGGAAAATGTCACATTGTAAATTTTGTAATGAAGAAATAACAGGACGAGAAGGTAAAAAATTCTGCAACCAATACTGTAAATCAGCCTATCATTATAAAAAAACAAAAGCTGAGGAACCCTCATTCTTCCTAAAAGTGGATAAACAATTAAAAACGAATCGTAGGATATTAAAAAAATACAACAAAGCAGGGAAATCTTATTTGAGAGTTGAAAAAATGAATGAAGAAGGATTTAACCCAAAATTTTTCACACATTATTGGAAAAATTCAAAAGGAGAGGTTTATTTATTTTGCTTTGAATATGGATTCTTGAGAACACAAAATAATGGGGTGGATAAATATCTCCTCGTAAAATGGCAAGATTATATGAATTAAGTTCCTCAATTCATCCCCAAGCAACAACAAACAGTTCCTGAAAGAATCAAATTACTTCTCTTCTTCAACCACTTCAAACGTTGTTCTTCTGTTGTCTCGATATTGTTCTTCTGTACAAGATTTATCTTCTTCTTCACAGTTACATTCATCAATAGGGTATTTTTCACCCATTCCTTTTCCTGTAACTCTATCAGGGTTAGAAATTTTTGCTTTGATGTATTTCACAGCCGCTTTAGCTCTTTGTTCAGATAAACGTTGATTGTATTCGTCTGTTCCACGACAATCAGTGTAGGATTGAACAATTATTTTTTCTTCAGGGTTATCGTTCAAAATAACCACAACTTGATCTAACACTTCTTTCTCAGATTTATTAACGTTTGATTTGTCGTAATCAAAATAAATGATGTGTTGAGCAAGTAGATCGTTGATTACGTCTTCTTTCGATTCAGAGTTTAGAACATAATTCACAGCAATGTCACCATGTTGACCCAATAAAGTATCAATTTCGTATTGTGCAGAAGTGTAATTCTCTGCGCTCAGTTTAACACTCACGTTCATACTATCACCAGGGCGTAAATCTTTAAAATCTTCGTTTTTGAATTGTCCATTTTCATCTGTTTGAATTGTAGCAAAAGATTCTCCTGTTTTCTTATTGATTAATTCAACCGTGGCATTTTCAATTGGTTGTCCATTTTCATCAGCTACAATACCGTCTAACTTATACTGACCGTTGTAATAATATTTTTCAAGATGCTGTGAAGAATCAGCACAGTTGGTTTTGAAATCTTCAGTATACAATACTTCATCATTCGCATTGTTTTTCATCTCTAGAGAATAATCTTTACAATCTTCTAAAACTTTATAGAAATCATTCCCCTTAACAGTAATTGGAACATTTATGTTGTCCGTTTTATTCATTAAAGTTACGATTAAATCAATTTCTTCTGCATCGTCGGTAATGTTAATGACACCACCATCAAGCGCAATAATATCGTCTGCTTTTGAATCGTTATAGTTCACATGATAGATGTCTTTTTCGCCTTTTCCACCTTCACGGAAAGAAGTGTAATAACCATCTTTCCCATTTGCAGTGACAGAATAATAAATATCATCCCCTGTAGAGTTGATTGGATACCCTAAATTTTCACCCGCAGACCAATCATCATTTTTATATTCTGATTTCATAATATCAAAACCACCCATCGATTGACGTCCGTTCGTAGCGTAATAAAGTGTTTTATTATCTAAAGTTAAGAATGGAGCATCTTCATCCAATTCTGTGTTGATTTCAGGTCCCATATTCACGGGTTTCGACCAAGTGCTATCCTCTTGCTTGTGAATAACCCATAAATCTCGACCGCCATGCCCATGTTTTCTATCCGAAGAAAAAATAATGATCGAAGAATCTTGTGTTACAACAGAATGAGTTTCCCAATCTTTTGTGTTCAGCTTTTTGTAGGTTAAATCTTGGATTGACTTGTAGTTGTCCTCGTAACTACTCACGAAAATATCTCCATTCCCTAAACTATCGCTGTAAACATACAACATAGTCATATCAGGAGTTAAGGAAACTGCAGATTCGTTTTTATTTGCCTCACACAATGGAAGAACAACTGGTTCTGACCAAACTCCATTTCCATTTCCTTTTGCAAAAAAGATGTCTTCAGGGAAAGAATTGTCCACAGGATACATGAAATATTTTTGATCTTCACCTTTCCATTCTCGTCGTGAGGTGAAATACAATTCCTTTCCATTTGCGGAAATTACAGAACTATATTCAGGAGCATCTGTGTTAATATTTACTGGAATAAAATTCACATCCAAAGAGTCTGCGATAAGTTTTCTAGCTACTGAACATTGTTCCAATCGAACATCTGTTATTTTATATAATTCTGAAGACTTCTTACATCTATCTTTGAATAAACGATAGTTTTCCTCTGCTTTATCAAAATCTTTTAAGTAATGATAAATAGATGCTAAGTGAAAATAAGTATCATTCGTTACGTCAGTATCAATTTTAAACAAGTCAATTCTCCCTTCTACTTTCTCCGTTGATTTATTAAAATATGGGATGGCTTTTTCATGTTCTTTATGAGAATACAATTCAATAATACCTTTAAAATAGTTGTATTCTGGATTGTTTTCGTCAAAAGTTAACAATTTCACAACTAAAGTATCTGCTTTATACAAGTATCCATCTAACATCAAAACATTCGCTAGATTGTATATTTCTTGTTCATCATTGGATGCTAAAACTTCAATGACAGCTTCATCATATTGACTAAATGATGAGAAAGAAACGGATGTGAACAGAATAAAACCAAAAAGGAATCTCATAAAAATTAAGTTTTATCAAAAGTAATGTTTTTCATCTTTATGATATTACATTGTTCTACAAGTTATTAAATAACGAATGTTAAAGACGGATTACTTTTAAGTATGTGAAGAAAGATGATGAGCATATAGGTTGAACTAATAAAATTATATCAAAAATATTCATTCAAAAATGTATATTTACACAAATCAATTTTATGAAGGTTTTTAAGTTTGGTGGTGCTTCGGTAAAAGATGCCGATTCTGTTAGAAATGTGGCGAATATTCTTCGTCAATATTCTGGAGAAAAATTGGCCATTGTTATCTCAGCAATGGGGAAGAATACAAATAAACTAGAGAATATTTTTCAATTTATTTTAGAAAACAATAAATCTCAATTTGACCTACAACTTATTGAGATAAAGGAGTTTCACTTGAAAGTTCTTCGTGAGCTAGATTTTGAGTCTAATCATTCTACTTTCCCTCAAATGGAGGTCTTTTTTGATGAATTTTCACTCGTTTTTGATAAAAAACACGAAAATATTGATTTTTTATACGCAAAAGTCGTTTCTTTTGGAGAATTTCTTTCGACTAAAATTGTCCATGCTTTTTTACAAGAAAGTGGTTTCAATGTAGAGTGGAAAAACATTGAAGAATGCATTATAACATCGTGTAAAAATTTCAGAGAAGCTGAGGTTGATTGGCCAAAATCACAAGTACTTTTTGGGGAGAATTTTACTCCTGTTTTTAAAACGTATGACATCGTAATTACGCAAGGTTTTATCGGGCAAAATAAGAACGGGGAAACCACAACGCTCGGTCGAGAAGGGTCTGATTTTACCGCTGGAATTGTTGCCTTCTGTTGTGATGCAGAAAGTGTAACCATTTGGAAAGATGTTCCGGGAATGCTCAATGCCGACCCAAAATGGTTCGATAATACGATAAAATTGGATAAAATTTCCTTTCGAGAAGCGATAGAATTGTCTTATTATGGTGCGTCAGTTATTCATCCTAAAACCATAAAACCCCTCCAAAATAAATCGATTCCTTTGTTTGTAAAATCATTTTTGAAACCCAAAGAGAAAGGAACGATTATTCATACCGATACAGATTGCGATCATTTAGTGCCTTCTTTTATATTTAAGAAAGATCAGATTCTATTCTCCATTACTCCAAAAGATTTTTCTTTTATTGAAGAAACAAATTTGAGTCATATTTTTGAGCTCATATCTTCTATGGGATTGAAAATAAACGTGATGCAAAATTCTGCACTGAGCTTTTCCGTTCTACTGGATGAAAACAAAGTGAATATTGATTTGTTTTTAGAAAAGTTATCACAGAATTATGATGTGAAGTACAACAGTAGTTTAGAGTTGATAACCATTCGACATTACGATGGTGATACCATCAAAAGATTGACAAAAAACAAAGAAGTTATTCTTCAACAATTAACGCGTGAAACAGTTCGGTTGATTGTGAAGTAAGGAAGTAATAGAACACAGAATTTTATCAAGCGATTATGTTTTTCGATGCTCTTTTTCATGTGTACTAAAGTTGAGTGAGTCTGTAATTTTGATTACGTCCCTCGAAACTTTAAAAGTGTACTAAGCAAGTCGAAGTACTCTTGCTCGTGACTGATTTAAAGAATACCACAAAAGAGTGATTGATTTCTGATTTGCAAGCAGTATATTTGTAATCATTCTAAATAGTGGAAAATAAACTCTCAAATATTAAAAATGGCGAAATGGCAATCATTCGCAAATTGAAAAACTCAAACTTCAAAGTGAAAATGATGGAAATGGGTTTGGTTGAGGGTAAAATTTTACGTGTTTTATTTCGTGCACCTTTTGGCGGACCAATTGCGATAGATGTAGATGGATATACACTATCTCTGCGAGAAGATGAGGCTGATTTGATTTTTGTAGATTTAAAAAATAGTACAGATTAATGAAAGTCGCTTTACTTGGAAATCCAAACACGGGTAAAAGTTCCGTCTTTAATATGTTGACGGGAATGCGACAACATGTTGGCAATTTCCCGGGTGTTACTGTCGATAAAAAAACGGGTATCCTCGAAATTGATGGAGTAGAACATACCTTGATTGATTTTCCAGGAACGTATAGTCTTTATCCTCGGTCGAAAGATGAAGAAGTGGTTTATAAGAGTCTTTGTGACGAAAAAAGTATAGACTATCCTGATGCTACAATCGTTGTCGTAGATGCTTCCAATTTAGAAAGAAATCTCTTGTTTTTTAGTCAAGTCTATGATTTGCAAATACCCATTGTACTGGTTTTGAACATGTCAGATATTGCCATAAAACAAGGTAAAAAAATTGACATCAATGCATTGCAAACTGTTTTTCCGGAAGCAACAATTGTAGAATCGATTGCGAGGATAAAGTCAGGAAAAAACATTCTAAAAGAAACGCTAACGAAATTAAAACCAAGAAAAGGTCATGTTTTTGACACCAACATACATGTTGCTTCTTCTGAAGATATTGAAGATCAAGAACAAGATACAGAAAAAAGATTTCAAAAAATCCATCAACTTATTTCTACAATTGAAAAAAAGGAAGAAGTTCAAAAAGAAAGACCTGAAAATAAATGGGATAGAATTTTAGTCCATCCTGTTTTTGGTTATTTAATCTTTGCCTTCATTTTATTGGTAATTTTTCAATTCATCTATGTTTTTGCAGCAATTCCAATGGATTTTATTGACGCTGTCTTTGCTAACTTGAGTTCTTGGTTAATTGAAACATTGCCTCAAGGTATTCTAAGTGACTTAATTACCCAAGGAATTGTGCCTGGAATTGGCGGTATTGCTATTTTTATCCCACAGATTGCTCTTTTATTTTTCTTTATATCGATTTTAGAAGAAACAGGGTATCTTTCTCGTGTCGTTTTTATCATGGATCGATTGATGCGACCTTTTGGATTGAACGGAAAAAGTGTTGTTCCATTATTGTCGAGTGTTGCTTGTGCAATTCCGGGCATTATGTCGGCAAGAACCATTTCTGACTGGAAAGAAAGAATGATTACGATAATGGTTGCACCTTTAATGAGTTGTAGCGCAAGAATCCCTGTTTATACCATTCTTATTGCGATGGTAATCCCTGATGAACGAGTTTTCGGCTTCATGAATGTTCAGGGCTTGGTCTTATTTGGATTATATACTTTGGGATTGATTTCTGCACTTGTTATGGCTTCTATTTTTAAATTTTTTATCAAGCAAAAGCAATCTGGATTTTTAATGCTAGAAATACCGTCCTACAAAATGCCCCGTTGGCAGAATATTGGTGTTGTAGTAGTGGAGAAGGTAAAGTTGTTCGTTATAGATGCGGGTAAAATTATTTTAGCAATCTCAATTATTCTGTGGGCAATGGCAAGCTTCGGCCCAACGGAAAGAAGAGAGGATGCAGTAAAGTTGGCTAAAATTGAAGCAAAAAATAGTTTATTAAATAAAGAAGAAACGAACCATTTGATTTCTTCAGCAGAACTAGAAAATTCATACATTGGAATTCTTGGTAAAACCATAGAACCTGTTATTGCACCCTTGGGCTACGATTGGAAGATTGGTATTTCTTTGATTACTTCATTTGCTGCTCGAGAAGTGTTTGTTGGTTCTATGGCAACCATTTATGCTGTAGGAGATGATGGAGAAAATAATTCTCCCCTAATAGCAAAAATGAAGAATGAAAAACGCCCTGATGGATCTCCTGTTTTTAGTTTGGCTACTGGAGTAAGTTTGATGATTTTCTACGTTTTTGCTATGCAATGTATGGCAACATTAGCCGTTGTGAAAAGAGAAACTAAATCTTGGAAATGGCCCATGATTCAAGTTGGATATATGGGCGTTTTAGCGTATCTTGGTGCTTGGACTGCTTATACTTTATTATCATGATACAAGAATTAATTGTCGCAATTATTATCGGTTTTGCAGGTGCTTTTATAATTATGAAGTTCTTTTTAAAAAAGAAAGATAAAGGTTGCGATAAATGTGGAATGAATAATGAAAATAAATGATTGTTTTAATCGTTACCTTTATACTATGACAAAATTTTACTTCCTTTTTTTAATCTTCCTTTCTTTCTCATTTACTAGTTTTGCTCAAACAGACCCCACCTATAAAGATTACAAAAAGGAACGGGAAGGTGAAAGAAAAGTTGCAGAAAAAAACATTCTCCTCATGAAAGAAGGTGTTCTTTTGGTACGACTTGATTTTAAGTCCAAAGAAGTGGCGTATTATGAAAAATACAACAATACGAAAGCAGCAAATAAGTTAAAAAAGAAACAAATAGAAGTCAATCAATATATTATTGAAGCATTTGATTCACTTTTCAACTTCTGTCCTGTCTATTTTTTCGGTGAGAAAGATTCTCGCAATATACTAGAAGGCAGAATGAATGAGGTTATTTTTGACAACTTAAATTGTGAACCAGATACAAGTGTTAAATGGAAAAATGAATCTTTTTTTATTGCTGAATTTGGAAGAATAGAAGGAGACACAACTCTAGAAGAAAGTTCAAAACTTTCTGCTGCTGCACTGATTATACGAGACAATAAATTTAAGCAACTGCGTGACCCATTCCCTTATTTTTCGATTTACCATGAATGGGGGATTAAGAAAAAGAAATTTAGAATGTCTGCTCGAAGAATGAATGAGAGTTTGGATATTTTTTATAAAAGAATGAAAGGGATTAAGAAAGAATTGTAAAAATAAATAAAATGAAAAAAGTAATACTATCACTTTTCGTCGCATCAGCTTTATTTAGCGCATGCTCCGGAGACAAAGAATTAGAAACTTCTGAAGCAAAGAATGTGGAAGTTGTAGAGAATGAAGAAACAATTGAATTGAGTCATATCGACAATACAAGTTTTATTGAATGGAGAGCATGGCATTATGGAGGGGTAGGAGAACGTTTTGGTAAAATTTATTTGAACAACGTTTCTGCTTTGTTAAACAACGATGAATTGACAAATTTAAAAGTAACGATTGATATGAAGTCGTTTACAGTAGATAGTTTTTCTGAAGAAGATGCGGAAAAACAAAAAGATTTAACTGAACATCTTCAATCTGCTGATTTCTTTGATGTAGAAAATCATCCAACAGCTACTTTTGAGATGACGAATTTGGAAAATGCAATGGGAGAATACAATTCTTCAATTACAGGTAATTTAACCATTATGGAAGTCACAAAAAGTATCACTTTCAATGCGAACATCATTGTTTCTGATGAAAAACTGTCAATTCAATCCGAAGATTTCATTGTAAACAGAACAGATTGGGGGTTAACTTACCATGTTGAAGGTTCAGAAGGCGTTCCTTTGGATTATATTATTTCAGATGATTTAGGTTTTACGATTAACCTAGAGGTTAAGAAATAATAAACATTAAGGATGTTTGGTTAAAGGCAGAATCTTTGATTCTGCCTTTTTTAGTTATTTAAATTGAGCAACTGTCTCCACCTTCTCGAACACCTAGTTTTAGAAGAATTTTCTCCATTAAGCACCACTTTGTCAAACTAGATTGCATTAAATTTACTCCAACAAAAAGAGTAAAGAATAACCAGTTTTCATTTACAAAATGTGCTAAAAGAACTGAGATGATAATAAAAGAACCGGCAATGAGTTTAATGTAATTATTTACGTTCATATATAAAATTTTAGGCAAAGTTAGAGAATAATTTCAATCCATTTGTAACATCTGTTTCATTCAGGCAAAAAACCAATAATCTTTGCCTTTTACAAGTTCTAAATCATCCAATTCTTTTTGAATTTCTTTTTGACCATCAGGTGAAGCAACAGCAATAATAATTTGTGGATTCGTAAGTTCCTCCATCAAAGAATAATGTTTCATTCTTACGCCATAAATGTCTTTTCCAATTTTTTTCTCATTGTCACACACCCATTCTATTTCCTTTTCTCTTGCAAGAATAAGTTTGGCTAAATCCTTACCATTTTTTCCTGCCCCCCAAAGAACCAATGGTCGAGAAAAATCTCTGTCCATTTTGTAAAAATAATTCACTTTTAATTCAAAAAAACGATTGTCTTTGTACACCTCCCAATTTCGAGAAATTCGGTCACTTCGGTCGCGCCAATGGTGCAGAACTTTGGGTAAACCAATAATTTTTAAACCTCCGGCAATAAAACGGAAGCACAAATCATAATCTTCTGGGAAAGTATCGTATTCAAAGCCACCAATTCTATCAAAGTCATCACGGTGTACTAACCAACAATTGGAAGGAATCACACATTCTTTGTAAACTTCTTTTTTGTAAGATTGATTTTTCGCAATATCCATCAACCATTTATCGTAACGTTTAAAACCGTCACCAACCGGACCTTCATCTGAGAAATATTCCGTTGCTCCAGTTACTAAAAATCCTTTTGAAACAGGTTGATTAGGAGTGTTATGTTGGCTGACGCTCTCGTGCTGGTTGAGCTTGTCGTGCTGGGTGAGCTTGTCGTGCTGGTTGAGCTTGTCGAAACCAGCCACCATTACTTCCAACTTATCCAAAGGCATGATGTCATCCGAATCCATTCGGTGGATTAATTCACCATCGGAAAGGGAATAGCCGTAACGCAGTGCATTCAATAGACCTGGATTAGGGTTTTTAAGTGCAAAAATTCGCTCATCCTTTTGGCTATATTCTTGAAGAATAGCAAAGCAATTGTCCGAAGATTCATCATCAACAGCAAGTAATTCCCAATTCTGGTAAGATTGACTGCAAATTGAATCTAAACATTCTGTAAGATATTTTGCAGTGTTTTTTACGGGAAGAATAATGGAAATTTTGTACATAGATACAAATATAATGATAAAAAAAGCCGAGGTTGAAATTCAACCTCGGCTTTATATTTTTAGAGTCTATTTTTAACTCAATCCAGAAATTTTACCATCATTATCGATAAACATTCCTTCAGATGCTGGTGTAGCAGGTAAACCTGGCATACGCATCATTTTACCTAAAATTGGAATAATAAATCCAGCTCCAGCAGCAAATTCAAATTCACGAACTGTTACTCTAAATCCAGTAGGTCGCCCCAGTTTTTTATCATCATCAGAGAATGATTTTTGTGTTTTAGCCATACAAATTGGCAAAGCGTTCAAACCAAGTGCATCAATTTTCTTCAAATCTGTTTCTGCTTTCTTCGCATAATCTACACCGTCAGCACCATATATTTCTTTGGCAATTTTCTCAATTTTTTCAGTTATCGAAAGATTCCAGTCATACAATGGTTTGAAAATATTCTTCCCTGATTCAACTTCAGCAACAACTGCTTTTGCTAATTCTGTCATTCCTTCCCCACCATCTGCAAAGCCATTTGCCAAAATTGCTTTCACTCCTAATTTTGCACAATGTTCTTCAATTATCTTCACTTCTTCAGCAGTATCGGTTGGGAAAGCATCGATAGCTACAACAGGATTCAATCCAAATTTTTGAATATTCTCGATGTGTTTCTCAAGATTTACTATTCCTTTTGATACACGCGCAACACTAGCATCGTTGTATTGGTCTTTTGTTGCCCCACCGTGATGACGCAAAGCTCTAATTGTTGCAACTAACACAACCGTTTCTGGTTTCAATCCTCCGGAAACACATTTAATATCTAAGAATTTCTCCGCACCTAAATCAGCCCCAAACCCTGCTTCTGTAATTACATAGTCAGAAAGAGAAAGTCCCATTTTAGTAGCAAGAATAGTGTTTGTTCCTTGAGCAATGTTAGCAAACGGTCCACCGTGAATAATTGCAGGATTCCCTTCCATTGTTTGCACCAAATTTGGTTTAATCGCATCCTTCAAAAGAATTGCCATTGCATTTTCTGCTTTCAAATCACGTGCATAAATTGGTTTTTTATCGTAGGTCATTCCGAGGTAAATATTTCCTAAACGGTTTTTTAAATCTTCAAAATTCTCAGCCATACAAAGAATAGCCATAACTTCAGAAGCTGGTGTGATATTAAAACCATCTTGTCTTGGTACACCGTTAAAAACACCACCCAGCCCAATCGTGATATCACGCAAAGCACGGTCATTCATGTCCATAACACGTTTCCAACCGATGGTTCTAGGATCTATTCCTAAATTCTTTGTCTTACTTTGAATATTATTGTCTAACAATGCAGAAAGTAGATTGTTTGCTTTTTCTATCGCAGAGAAATCTCCTGTAAAGTGTAGATTAATATCTTCCATTGGGACAACTTGTGAATAACCACCACCAGCAGCACCACCTTTAATTCCAAAAACAGGGCCTAAAGAAGGTTCACGTAAAACAACCGTAGTTTTTTTGCCAATTTTGTTCATTCCTTCGGTTAACCCGATAGAAGTCGTGGTTTTTCCTTCTCCAGCAGGAGTTGGAGTCAATGCAGTTACTAAAACGAGGTGATTTTTTTTGATTTTTTCTTCATCGATAAGCGATAAAGGAAGTTTTGCTTTGTATTTTCCATACATTTCAAGATCATCTTCTTGAATATTTATCTTTTCAGCAATATGCTTAATGTGTGTCATCTCACACGCTTGTGCAATTTCGATATCTGATTTAAATTCTCCCATGTTTTAACGTTTTATTTTTTGCTCTGACAATATACGGTTGATTTTCGTTTTTGTCAATAAATGAAGGAGAATTATTCTCGGTAAAAAGAAAACAATGTCAAAATGAGATGTTTCCCTTTTTTACATTTTAAATCCGATGCTTAGACTTAACACATCCCAATTGCTTTTGTCATATTCTGCTGTAAAAGTTTGAATTCTACTGTAATCAATACCAATGGCAAATTCATTAAATCGTAGTTTGAACTCAGGGTTGATGTTTAGTCCTGGAATAACACGATCATTATCAATATTGACTTCTATATTTAAACCAGTACCTAGATTAGCTTCTATTCCAAATTTCTCTGAAAACTTGAAAATATTTGCCATTCCAACATTTGCTATTGAAAAATTACGAGGTCCGATAAAAATAGATTCATCAAAGTTTTCTTCTTCAAGGTTTATATTGTATCGTAACCAAGTAAATTGTACACCAGGTTTCCAAATCTGCCGTTCTCCGAAATACCATTTATTACCCACTCTAAAAGTGAGAGTGATATTTTTTGTTCGGTACAGCTTAGGTTCAGTAGTCGACCAGATGGAATAAGATGTAAAATATCTAGTATTTTCACTATACCCAATTAAAATATCAAAGAATACGCCATTGCGATGCATAAAATCTTCTTTAGGTTTAGGGGCGTGTATATTTCTATGTGTTGTTTTAACTTCAAAGCTTTCTTCTGTTCCGTCTCTATAAATCACTGTTTCAATTGAACCTAAATATAAAGAACGTAATGGACCATCCGGTTGGTCTATTTTTTTGTACTTCAGTGTTGTTTCAGTAATCTCAACAACAGTCACTGCGATTCTTTCTCCTGAAACTTTTACAAGAGTATCTTGAGAGAAAGAAGTAAACTGAAATAGAAAAATAAATAGAAAGAATGAAAATATTTTCATGATTTTGGGCTTTAATGATTTTACTAATGTACAAAAAAAAGGAGTCCAAAAAGACTCCTTCCTTTTAACAAATAAGAAACACTTAAATTTTACTACTCAAGTCATTCTTCAATCCGCTCCACTCCACCAAATGCATTTTCACTGTTCCCACTGGGATTTTTGCTTTGATAAGGACTGGGATTTTGTTTTTATCGGCTGTAATCCAAAATTGTACATCTTCTTCCGATTCAAAATATCGACCAGTTTGAACAACGGGTACAAATTTATGTGTTTTAAATTTTCCTTTTCTGATTTTAATGGTTTCATCACCAACATATTTAATGACTAAATCAAAAACTTCATCGTCCATAAAACATTGGAATTTGAATTGTTTTCCAGGTTTCATTCCTTTAAAATTAAGTGTTCTAGCTTTGTAGAAAGAAGAAACCATGTCTTGAATTCCCATTGGCGTTTTAAAGTATTCTTCACCATTGTAAACTTTTTCTTGATGTTGCTTAAAAACATAGGTCTGGTTAATTTTATATCCCCCTTCACTCACATTTCTAATAAACACCCATGGCATAATTGATTTTTGGTCAACATAGCTTTCATATTTGTCTCTTACTTTGTAGAATGCATTGAAGCCACCAAGTGTTCGACCAATTCCCACAACATGAAATAAATCACGATTGTTTCCTTTTCTTTCAGTTGCTTTTACTTCTAGAAGTGCTTCTCCTGCATCCATGAAGCCATAAGAAACACGATAGCGAAATTTTTCCCCAACTTGAAATGCAGAATTAGAAACAGATGGATATGAAACGAAAGAAGAGCTTGTCATTCCGAAGAAGATGCCCAATAAAGCGAAGGTATAAACGAGTTTTTTCATGATTGAGTGTTTTTAATTGTTTGACAATATGGTGCTTGGAATGCAAAGTATATGCCAAGAACAAAATTTAGTTGAAGATAATTCGAATAAAATGTGTTAAAATCTCTAAAATTCAAAATAAAGTCTATTCATATTTGTTAAGGTAGTTGTAAAGGATTAAATTTGTCAACAACAGCTATGTCAGAATATAAAGCAGGACCATATTTAGAACGGATTACCATTCCGGAAGATCTTAGAAATGAGTTTTCAATGGATGATTTGCCGCAAATCTCAGATGAACTTCGTCAGTATATTGTTGATGTTATTTCAGAAATTGGAAACAGTCATTTTGGGGCGAGCCTTGGGGTTGTTGAACTCACCGTTGCTTTGCATTACGTATTTAATACTCCCTACGACCAATTGGTTTGGGATGTTGGACATCAGGCTTATGGTCATAAAATTCTTACGGGCAGAAGAGATGTTTTTCACACCAATAGAATTAAAGGAGGAATTTCTGGTTTCCCTAAAAGAAGTGAAAGCGAGTACGACACTTTTGGCGTTGGACATTCTTCAACTTCTATTTCAGCAGCCCTTGGAATGGCTGTTGCGAATAATTTAAAAGGCGAGAAAAACCGACAACACATCGCTGTAATTGGCGATGGTGCAATGACGGCAGGTTTGGCTTTTGAAGGAATGAATCATGCAGGTTATGAAAAAGATGCTAATTTATTGGTTGTCCTAAATGACAATTGTATGTCCATCGATCCAAATGTTGGGGCTTTACGTGATTACTTAACAGATATTACAACTTCTCACACCTATAATAAGGTAAAAGATGAGGTCTGGAATCTTTTGGGTAAAATTTCCAAATTCGGACCAGATGCTCAATCTGTTGTTTCAAAAATATCTACAGCTCTAAAAGGTTCAATATTAAAACAAAGTAATTTCTTCGAGTCCTTAAACTTTCGTTATTTCGGACCAATTGACGGTCATGATGTGATTGGGATGGCTAAAATAATGGAAGATTTAAAAGATATTCCTGGACCGAAAATATTACATATTATTACTAAAAAAGGTGGAGGATATAAATTCTCCGAAGAAGGAAACCCAACACAATGGCATGCTCCAGGGGTTTTCAATAAAGAAACAGGTGAAATTGTAAAAATAATTCCAAAATCTCCTCAAGCTCCAAAATACCAAGAAGTATTCGGTCATACCATTGTAGAACTTGCAGAAAAGAATAAAAATATAATTGGAGTTACACCAGCAATGCCTTCAGGTTGTTCAATGAACATTATGATGAAAGCAATGCCAGAAAGAACATTTGATGTAGGAATTGCAGAACAACACGCGGTGACATTCTCTGCAGGTATGGCAACACAGGGCTCTGTTCCTTTTTGTAATATTTATTCTTCATTTATGCAACGTGCTTACGACCAAGTATTGCATGATGTAGCTTTGCAAAACTTGAATGTTGTTTTCTGTCTTGATAGAGGTGGGTTAGTTGGTGCAGATGGTGCAACACATCACGGTGCTTACGACTTATCTTATATGCGTAGCATTCCAAATATGATTGTAAGTGCTCCAATGAATGAAGAAGAGTTGCGGAACATGATGTACACTGCCCAATTAAAAGATATGGGACCTTTTTCGATTCGCTATCCTCGTGGAAAAGGAGTCATGACAGAATGGAAAACACCTTTTCAAAAAATAAAAGTTGGTACAGGTAGAAAAGTAACCAACGGTGAAGATATTGCCATTTTAACAATAGGACATCCTGGTAATTTTGCTCAAACAGCTATAAAAGAATTAAAAGAAAGTGGAATTTCCATTGCTCATTATGATATGCGTTTTGTAAAACCGATCGATGAGGTAATGTTGCACGAAGTTTTTTCAAAATTTAAGAAAGTAATTACCGTTGAGGATGGTTGTTTAGTGGGTGGATTTGGTTCTGCTGTGATAGAATTCATGGTTGACCATAAATATTCTGCCGAAGTTACACGATCAGGTATTCCAGATGAATACATTCAACACGGAACACAAGAAGAATTGTGGGTAGAATGTGGGTTTGATGCGAAATCTATTGTAGAAAAGATCAAAGAAATGGTTGGTGTAAAGTCAGGTGTTTCTTCAAACGTAGGATAGTTATGAGTGATAATATTATTTTCATTCATATACCAAAAACTGGGGGAACAACCATTAACAGTGCCATGCAAGGAACGTATTGGCAAACAACACCTGATTTCAATTACCGTCACATTATTTTAAAAACCAAGAGGAGTAATTCGGGCGATATTTTTAACGTTGAGAATCGAGATAAATTTAAAGACCATCAACTGTTTATGATGCTCCGTCACCCTGTAGATAGAATGATTTCTGAATTCTATTTTTTACATGACAGAGCAGAGTTTATGAACCTTTTGCACCCAAAGCCTAAAACTTTCGAAGAATATATTAATCATGCTCAAACACCTAACTATACATTAGGATTCTTAATTGGAGATAAAATTTACGATAAAAAACGACCAACGAAAGAAGACTTGAAAAGGGTGATAGAAGCGATTGATGAGCTACCTATTCACACCGGTATATTTGAGCACTTTGCGGAATCACTCACCTATTTCTCAAGAGAAACAGGCATTGAATGGGCAAAAAATATAGAAGCAAAACGAGTGACTTTTAAACGTCCAAAAATGGATGAATTAGAGCAACACTTATACGATAAAATTATTGAAACAAATGCCCTAGATTTTGAGTTGTACAACTATTGTTTAGAAAAATTCAAAAAGATAAAAAAGGAATTACCGAAAACAAAAATCACTTTTGATATTGATAAATACAAACATGTCATTCCTTATGTTTCTATGACTTGTTTGTTTGAGTATTTTATGGATAACAAGTATTTTATTCGTCAAAATTTTCAGTTTTTTAAAGATTTAACTTTCTTTTTACTGAGAAATAAAGGGATAAAAGACGGTGAACTATTTACACGTACATGGAATCAAACTTTTGTTGACTCCATTGAAAAGCATTTTCCTAACAGTGATTTTTACCTGACTTTAAAAGAAGCATATTCAACAGAGAAAGATCCTTTGGATGTAACCGGAGATATTGCTAATGCATTGGATGCTTTCTTTGAAAACAATCCTAAAATAACAAAAAAGTTTTATTCTTCGATGAAGTTCGACCCTCTTCTAATTACAGACCATCCCATTAAGAAACCTAACAAAAGTCTTTTTGGAAAATTATTCTCAAAATAGTCAATTTATGACTTTTGTCATATATTAGTAAACACTAACGTTGTACTTTTGTAGTAATGAGAAGAGCTTTCGCATATTTCTTTTTTATCTTGTTAACTGTTCAGACCT
>JAJRQQ010000037.1 GCA_024280155.1 Bacteroidota bacterium | reverse complement strand
CGAAGATGAGAATATCGAGGATGAGGAATTGTTACAACACGTAAAAGCACCAGATTTCCCAACAGGTGGAATTATTTATGGATATGAAGGAGTTCGTAGCGCACTTTTAACTGGTAGAGGTGGAGTTGTAATGCGTGGTAAAGCTGAAATTGAAGAAACAAAAAGTGGTCGTGAAGTCATAATCATCACTGAAATACCCTACCAAGTCAACAAAGCAGACATGATCAAGAAGACTGCAGACTTGGTTAATGATAAAAAAATCGAAGGGATTTCTGACATTCGCGATGAATCTGACCGTAACGGTATGCGAATTGTTTATGAATTAAAAAGAGACTCTATTCCGAATGTCGTTTTAAATAAACTCTACAAATACACGGCATTACAAAGTTCTTTTTCGATTAATAACATTTGTTTGGTAAATGGGCGACCTGTTATGGTCAATTTACGAGACATGATTCGTCATTTCATTGACTTTAGACATGAGGTAGTTGTTAGAAGAACAACATACGAATTAAGAAAAGCTGAAGAAAGAGCACATATATTAGAAGGTTTAATCATTGCATCTGACAACATTGATGAAGTTATTGAGTTAATAAAATCATCAAAAAACCCAGATGAAGCGAAAGAAAAGTTAAAATCTCGTTTTAAATTAAGCGACATACAAACTCGTGCGATTGTTGAAATGAGACTTCGTCAACTGACAGGTCTTGAACAGGACAAACTACGTGGAGAGTATGATGCTTTAATGGCTACAATTACTGATTTAAAAGACATTCTTGCAAATAAGGAAAGAAGAATGACCATCATTAAAGATGAATTAATCTATGTTCGCGAAAAATATGGTGACGAAAGAAGATCTGTCATTGAATACTCTGCACGTGAAATGCGTATCGAAGATTTAATTCCGGATGAGGAAGTTGTGGTTACAATTTCTCATGCAGGATACATCAAACGTACAAGTTTAGCAGAATATAAAGTTCAAAACAGAGGAGGAATGGGCTCAAAAGGTTCAACTACTCGTGAGAAAGATTTCTTAGAAGAACTATTCGTTGCTACAAACCATAACTATCTTTTAATATTTACCGAAAAAGGGAAATGTTTCTGGATGCGTGTTTTTGAAATTCCTGAAGGATCCAAAATCAGTAAAGGTAGAGCAATTCAAAACTTGTTGAACATCGGTCAAGATGATAAAATCAAAGCTTACGTTAAAGTAACAGATCTTACTGACAAAGAATACGTTGACAATAACTTCATTATAATGGCAACTAAAAATGGTGTCATCAAGAAAACTTCGTTAGCAGCTTATTCACGTCCACGTTCTAATGGTATTAATGCAATCACAATTCGTGACAATGATGAATTATTAGAGGCTAAATTAACAAATGGTTCAAATGAAATAGTTTTAGCTACTTCGTCTGGTCGTGCTATCCGTTTCAACGAAGAAAAAGTTCGTTCAATGGGTCGTAACGCAGCAGGTGTTCGAGGTGTTAAATTATCGAGTGACACTGATGCAGTAATCGGAATGATTTGCGTAGAAGATATCCACTCAACAATTCTTGTTGTTTCGAAAAGAGGTTACGGGAAACGTACTTACTTAAACGACCCAACAGATAACGAACCAATATACAGAGTAACAAATCGTGGTGGTAAAGGTGTTACAACTTTAAATATCACAGAAAAAACAGGTGCTTTACTCTCAATCAAAAATGTTGATGATGAAGATGATTTAATGATTATCACTAAAGCAGGTGTCGCAATTAGAATGCACATCGATTCTATCCGAACAATGGGTAGAAATGCACAAGGTGTTAAGTTGATCAATCTTAAAGGTAAGTCTGAAATTGCGGCTGTTGCTAAAGTTCCAAGAAGTGAAGAAGAAGAAGAGGAAACAGATACTTCTGATGAATTGGAAAATGGCACGGATATTGAAAACGGTGATGTGGAATAATTCAAAAAATACATCCTTTAAATAAAAGAATATGAAAACAATGATTAAAAGTTCCATTTTAGCAATTGGGATACTCTCCCTTTCGAGCATTGCTTTTGGACAAAAAAAGAACGAGACAAGTGCAGCGGTTGTTTACAAGAACCAATTTAGACCAGCAATGGCTAAAGGTCAGATGGATAATGCGAAAAAATCATTACTTGAAGCAAAAAAGTTTATCGATTTAGCAGCAGAGCATCCTGACACTAAAAATAGTCAAAAAACACTTTATTTGAAAGGTGAAATCTATGGTAGTTTTATTAGGGTAGCTGCAGCTTCAAAGGATTCTAATTTCCTTAAACTTGGGGGTGATAATCCTTTAGAAACTTCAATTGAAGCGTATAAAAAAGGTTATCCTTTAGGTAAGAAATACAAAAGCGATATCAAAGACGCAGTTACACAGCAAGTTATACTGATGAGTAACTTGGGTTCCACCATGTATTCTTCTGAAAACTACAAAGAAGCAGCTGAAGCTTTTGGTTATCAAGCTAAATATAGTGATGCAATTGGCGTACTAGATACTTCTGCAATTTTTAATTCTGCTCTTTGTAATGAAAACATCGAGAATTACCTTGAAGCAGCTAAAAGTTATGAAAAAGTAGCGAAAGTTAACTTTAGAGGAACGTCTTCGGCTGTTCGAGCATCAGCTTGTTATCGTAAAGCTGGTGAGATTGAAAAGGCGAAAGAAATTATTACTGAAGCCCGAGTAGACAATCCAACTGATAGAGATTTGTTATTAGAATTGGTGAATACTAACATCGAAGCAGGTGATGCAGCAGGAGCTGAGAAAGCACTCACAGATGCTATTGCAACAGACCCTAATAACAAACAATTATACTACACAATTGGTACAATCTACAACGACCTAGGTGATAATGAGAAAGCAGAAGCTGCATTAAATAAAGCATTAGAAATTGACCCAAACTATGCAGATGCACAATATCAATTAGGTGCTATTTTAGTGACATGGGCAGGTGATTTAAACACTGAAGCTCGTCAAATGAAGTTAGGTGACCCTAATTATGAGAAAACTTTACAACAAAGTAAAGACACCTATAAAAGAGCGTTAATTCCTTTAGAAGCTTATATCCAAAATTACCCAAATGATAAAGCTGTTTTGAATATTTTATTTCAAATCAATAGAAGCTTGGGGGATTCAACAAAAGCACTAGAATACAAAAAGCGTGCAGACGCTTTATAGAATGCTAAAGTAGAGAAATATTTTACAGTAAAAAAGTACGGACAACTCGCGTTGTCCGTACTTTTTTTGCAATTTATTTTTGGTTTAACAATCGATTATCCTTTATAAGGTAATAGATTTAAAATTTCCTCAATCACTTCAATTCTAGCATTTGATTTCTTATTCGCATTAATTACTTTCCATGGAGAGATATCCGTACTTGTTTTCTCGAACATTGCTAACTTATATTCTTTGTAATCATCCCACAACTCTTGTGCTTTTTCATCCACAGGGCTAATTTTCCATCTTTTCAGTGGATTCTTTTTTATTTCATTAAAACGTGCCGCTTGTTCTTCTTTGGTTATTGAAAAATAAAATTTCAACAAATAAGTATCTGCATCAATCAACATTTTCTCAAATTCATTGACATGAGACATAAAGACCTCATATTCTTTTTCTGTACAAAAACCATTAACAGGTTCAACAACTGCTCGATTATACCAGCTTCTATCAAAAAAAACAATTTCCCCTGGCCGAGGCAATTGATTCGCATAACGCTGAAAAAACCACTGTTGTCTTTCATCTTCTGTTGGTATACCTAGAGCTACAGTTCTAAAATAACGTGGATTAATATGCTCTGTTATCCTTCGAATAGCACCGCCTTTTCCAGCCGCATCACGCCCTTCAAATATAATAACAACTTTTTTATCATTATCAATCACCCATTGCTGGAGATGAATTAATTCCTCTTGTAGTACTTTTAAACGTAATTCATAAATGGTTTTATCCAAAGCCTTCTTAAGATTCACTTTCTTGTTTCTCAACAAAGCTCTCATTCCGTTTTTAGAATTCAATAAATCTAACTGCTCTTGAGTTAATTCACTCGATATCTCTAATATGTTCATGATTCTTTTTTTTAAATATCAATTTGTTTTGAACTTCTGTGATATTTTGAAATCACATTTGGGTCAGGCAATAACTCTACATCTGACTCCCCTTTTCCATCATAATCAAATTGTGATAATAAATAGCGCATACTTTCTAATCGCGCCTCTTTTTTATCATTTGTCTTCACTATAATCCAAGGACTATAATTAGTATGCGTTCTATTGAACATTAACTCTTTATAATGAGAATATTCGCCCCACATTTCTTGCCCTTTTTTATCTACAGGACTGAACTTCCATCTCTTCAATGGGTTATCTAACCTTGCATTAAAACGTTCATTTTGTTCCTCTTTTGAAATCGAAAACCAGAATTTAATAATTTTAACATTGTCTTCATAAAGAAGGTGTTCAAATTCAGGAACTTGCACCATAAATTTATCATATTGTTTCGGCGAACAAAACCCCATAACAGGTTCTACAACTGCACGATTGTACCAACTTCTGTCGAAAAAAACCAACTCCCCAGGATTAGGCAACTCTTTGATGTATCTTCTAAAATACCATTGTCCTTGCTCAACTTCCGTGGGTTTATTTAATGCAACTACGCGATAAGAACGAGGATTTAAATGTTCTTTAAAACGTTTAATCGAACCACCTTTTCCTGCAGCATCCCGACCTTCAAAAATAACGACAACTCGCATTTTATTTTTAACAATCCACTGCTGTAAATTCACTAATTCAACTTGAAGATTGCTTAATTCAATCTCATATTTCAAGTTCTTTAGTGATTTTTTAATATTTACATTATTTTTTTCGGAGAGAAGGAGTAGATCATCTCTATTTCTTGCCGACAACAATTGTTCTGAAGTAAATTTCATCTTTTTATTCTTAATATAATTTTCACATTTATTACTCCTACTAAAATACTCAATCCTTAGATAAAACAAAAGAACTTTGATAAAAAAAGCACTTAATTCTTTGAGTATCTCTCTATGTTAACGATGATTTTTTCATGACATTTCGGACATTCAATTCTCATTTTCGGAGAATCTTTTGCTTGATACCTCACACCTCCAATCTCCCATACAGAAGTAAACTCATCGCATTCTGGACATTCAAACCCCCATTCCAACGATTCTTCTCGAATTTCATTAAATCTTTTCTCTTTGGTGAAAAATTTCATCAATTTTTGTGACCTACTTAATTTCATGCGTTCATTTTTTCTCAAAAATAGTTTTTCTATTCCTAAATTAATCTATTTACTCGAAAATAAGTAACTATATTGTCTTTACACTAACACTTTGATAAACAGCAAACATAATCAAACATTTTTCTCATTAAAAAGAAAGGATGTAAAGAATAAATCCTTATCTTTGCACTCCGAATACAAGGGTATTTGGTTAAAAGGTTACAAATCTATCTAGATGTAGCTTAAAATTTATAATCTTTCGAGATAGGTAGATGACTCGAAATACAAATTATTGAGCCAAAATGGCAAAAGAAATTAAAACGCAGGGAACTGCAGATTTTGACTGGGATGCTTTAGCATTAGACGGTTACACAGCAGCAGAACGTTCAGAATTATCAGATCGTTACTTAGGAACATTAAAATCAATCGAAGAACAAGCGGTTATTGAAGGAACTGTGATTGCAATCACAGATCGTGAAGTAATTGTAAACATTGGTTCTAAATCAGAAGGTGTTATTTCGAGAAGTGAATTCGGATACAACAAAGATTTAGCTGTTGGTGACACTGTTGATGTGTATGTTGAAACACAAGAAGACAAATACGGTCAATTGGTTGTTTCTCATAGAATTGCTCGTGTACACAGTGCTTGGAACAAAGTAAACGAAGTTCTTAAAACAGGTGAAATCATCACAGGTTTCGTTAAATGCAGAACAAAAGGTGGTTTGATCGTTGATGTTTTTGGACTAGAAGCTTTCTTACCAGGATCACAAATTGATGTTAAACCAATTAGAGATTACGATATCTATGTTGGTAAAAACATGGAATTCAAAGTGGTTAAAATCAACCAAGAATTCAAAAACGTTGTTGTTTCTCACAAAGCTCTTATTGAAGCTGAGTTGGAAGAGCAGAAAAAACAAATTATCTCTGGTCTTGAGAAAGGTCAAGTATTGGAAGGAACTGTTAAAAACATCACATCTTACGGTGTATTCATCGATTTAGGTGGTGTTGATGGATTGGTTCACATTACTGATTTATCTTGGGGACGTGTTAATCACCCAGAAGAGATTGTTGAATTAGATCAAAAAATCAATGTTGTAATTTTGGACTTCGATAACGAGAAGAAAAGAATTGCATTAGGATTGAAACAATTACAAGCTCATCCTTGGGATGCTCTTAGCGGAGATTTGAACATCGGTGACAAAGTAAAAGGTAAAGTTGTTGTTATGGCTGATTATGGTGCATTTGTTGAAATTGCTACTGGAATCGAAGGTCTTATCCACGTTTCAGAAATGAGCTGGTCACAACACTTACGTTCTGCACAAGATTTCCTTAAAGTTGGAGATGAAGTTGAAGCAGTTGTATTGACTTTAGATAGAGAAGAAAGAAAAATGTCTTTAGGTATCAAGCAATTAATGCCAGATCCTTGGGAAGCTATTGAAGGTAAATTTGCTGTTGGTACACAACACACTGCAAAAGTGAGAAACTTTACCAACTTTGGTGTTTTTGTTGAATTAGAAGAAGGAGTTGACGGATTAATCCATATCTCTGATCTTTCTTGGCAAAAGAAAATCAAACATCCATCAGAATTCTGTAAGGTAGGTGAAGATATCGAAGTATTGGTTCTTGAAATCGACAGAGATAACCGTCGTATTTCTTTAGGTCATAAACAATTGGAAGAAAATCCATGGGAAGTATTCTCTGAGACTTTCAAAGAAGGTTCAAGACACCAAGGTACAATCACTGAAAATAAAGACAAATCAGGAATTGTTTCTTTACCTTATGGTTTAGAAGCTATCTGTCCTGCACGTCATATGAGAAAAGAAGATGGTTCAAACGCGCAAGTTGAAGAAACTTTAGAATTTGAAGTTATTGAATTCAATAAAGATGCACGTAAAATCGTTGTTTCTCATACGAAAACTTTCGAAGATATCGAAGATAACCGTCCGAATAAAGGTGGTAAGTCTGGTGGTGGATCAGGAGGTGGAAACGCTAACTCTGCTGTTAAGAAAGTGAATCAAAGCAATGAGAAATCTACATTAGGTGACTTAGATGTATTGACTCAATTGAAAAACAAAATGGAAGGAAAATAATCCGATCATTTTAACATAATAAAAACGGCTTCGAGAAATCGGAGCCGTTTTTTTTGTACTTTTAAGTGAAAATGTTTTAAGAAATAAATAATGGGAGGAGGTGGTTTCATGCAACATGCTTCGGACACAAACCGAAAAGATAGAGCCCAAAAAGCATCTAGACGTAAGAAATTCAAGAATAATCAAAGTGATAAAAGAAGACTTAACTCGGATAATAATTCGAAAATAGATTTCATTCATTTAACAAAAAAGAAAATTGAAAAAGAAAAAAGGCGATTAAAGCATCAGTTTCAAAAAAAAAACAAAAAGAGAAGAATAATCTTTCTTGTTTCCACAATTTTAACAATCGGAATTATATACTTCAGTATAACATTTAAACAAATTAATTCTAATCCATTTTACAGTATAGGTCAACCAATAGATAGCTTAAATCATGTAACTGTTTATTTTAATGGAGGTGTAAATAATACCGAAAAACGTAGGATTATAGATGGATATAATTTAGGATTAGAATATCAATGTGTTGAATTTGTAAAAAGATACTATTTTGAATTTTTAAATCACCGAATGCCTGAAACATACGGTAATGCCATTGATTTTTTTGATCCTTTTTTGAAGGATGGAGACTTCAATTTTCAAAGGGGTTTAACTCAATACTCTAACCCCAGCTTTTACAGACCTTCAGTCAACGATATTGTAATAATGGATAAAACTATTTTTAATTCTTACGGACATGTTGCTATCATCTCAGCTGTAAATGACAGCTCTATTGAAATCATTAAACAAAATGCAGGTCCTTATTCCTCAACTAGAAAAAAATATAGCTTAAGCTATAAAAACAAAAAATGGAATATCAATTATAAGAGAATCCTTGGAAGATTAAGAAAAGAATAATAACACTCCTTTCTTGACAGAATCAACAACCAAGTCATTATTTATTTTATTTAAAAAACAACAAATTTGATTTGATGATTGTCTTTGACAATACAACTGAAACAAACAGACAATCACCAACACCTTCTAAAAATTAAAATGGTCTCGATTTCTCGAAGTCGTTAAAGAATCTATATACAAAGCCACTACTCGACTGTTTTCGCTAAATGCAATAAACCATCTACACCTTGCATTCCAATTACTTTTTTTATCAACTTCCCTTCCCCATTAATTACTAACAGCGTTGGGTAAGCATTAATTCTGTATTTCATCGCTATTCCTCGTCCATCTGGATTTTTTTCCATTTCAATCTTTAAATTGATAAATTTAGAATTAAACGCATCACCAACTTTTTCATTTTTAAAAGAGGTCGCTGCCATTCTTCGACAAGGACCACACCAATCTGTATAGCAATCAATAAAAATTAATTTCCCTGTTTTTATGGCTTCTTTTTAGCATCTGCTAAAGTCATGTGCTCAAACTTAATCCCTTCCTCACCTGCACTATCCGTCAAAGAAGTCATCGCAAAAACAGATAACATTGCGATCATTAAAATTCCAATTCTTTTTTTCATTTCTTTCTTTTTTTACAAAATATGAACGTATAAGATCTACTAAACTTACAAAGCATTTAAAAATAACAATTACTTTGTATAAAAGTTGTTACCTTTAAACCAAATTCCATTCCACAAATAGAATGAAAATTATATTCAACACATCCGACCAAGAGATCATCGAAAATGTCAAGCGTTTCATTGGCAAATGGAATGACAGTTCTCTAGAAATTAGCACTCAGACTTCGGGGTCAACAGGAAAACCCAAAACAATTTCTATTGCAAAGAAGCATATGGTAAATTCGGCGAAAATGACAGGAGATTTCTTGCAATTAAAAAAGAATCAGAATGCATTGTTGAGCTTGCCTATTTCTTCCATTGGAGGTAAAATGATGGTTGTGCGCGCAATTGTTTTAGACTTAAATTTAATTGTCGTTACTCCTTCAAAAAACCCATTAGAACACGTCGTTAATAAAATCCATTTCTCTGCCATGACACCAATGCAAGTTCAAGGCAGTTTTCATTCTTCGAAAGATAAATTTGAAAAAATTGAGACATTAATTATTGGTGGCGCACCACTTTCTCCAACGCTTGAAAGAGAAATTATTCCAACTCCGGTAAATATTTTTCAAACTTTTGGAATGACAGAAACCATTTCTCATGTAGCAATGCGAAATATTTCCGAAAGAGAAATGACATACGAGGCACTTCCGAATATTCATTTCTCAGTCCAAGATTCATTATTGGTTGTTCATGCCCCTGATTTAGACGTTGACAATCTACAAACAAACGATATTGTGAAGTTAATTGGCAACTCAAAATTCATTTGGTTTGGTCGAAATGATTCTACAATAAATAGTGGGGGAATAAAAATACATCCAGAGAAAGTTGAGTTAAAAATTGTACAGGTTATTTCAGAGAACTTCTTCTCCACAAGTCTAAAGGATGATTTACTGGGAGAAAAGCATGTATTATTTATCGAATCAAACAAAGAAAGAGAATACAAGAAAATCGATTTCTCTGCCCTACTCTCAAAATTTGAAGTGCCAAAAGAAATTTACTACTTAGAAAATTTTTCTTATACTCATACTGGAAAAATAGACAGAATTGCAATAAAAAAAGAATAATCGATGCCCAAAAGCAGGTATTATAAAATATTAGGATTACAAAAGAATGCTTCTGAAAAGGAAGTTAAAAAACGTTACCGAACTTTGGTCATGAAATATCATCCTGACCGAAATTCAGATCCTAAGGCACAAGAATTATTCATTCGAATTACTGAAGCATACGACATTATTCAAGATGAAAACTATGTTATTGCTTCGAGTAAAACAAATGTTCAGAAAACAAAAGAAGAAAAAGCCAAAGAGCGAGAAGAGCGCATGAGAAAAGCTCAAAAACGATACAAACAACAAGAAAATGTTGAAAAGCAGGAAAATATACGGTATTACAACTCTTTAATTTCAGGAAAGAGATGGAAATGGCTAAAGGTGACATCTATTGTTACAACATTAATTGCTTTCACACTCATAATGGATCTTTTCTTACCTCACCACAAAAGTGAAGACCAGCTCAGAGGTTTCACTCTAAACGCTTCGACATCTTTAAATGGAAATATAGTTGGAGCAATTTACACAGAAAAAAGAGAAATCTATTACATAAATGATATGGATTTTAACCTTTTCGGAGAAACTAAAAACATTGAGATTGAGACAAGTTGGATATTTCACAATCCCATTTTTATTATCTCAAAAAGAAAAGAAGAATCTAAATATTATTCATTGAATTTCACAATGTACAATGCATCTATTCTACTTATAATCCTGTTTTTACTTCCTCTTTTTACACTCTGGTATAAAAGAATGAGTATTTTATTTACACTCTTGTTTTATACAAGTATTTATGGGATATCTGCTTTGACACTATTCTTCTTACTACAACATGGAAGATTAATTCACTTAATCACTTTCGGGTATTATTAGAAACGTTTCATGGCTCTATCCATGTCACGCTTATCGTCTTTATCTTTTAAATCTTGACGTTTATCATGCAGTTTTTTACCCTGAGCTGTTCCAATATTTAACTTTGCCCAACCTTTTTCATTGATAAACATTTTTAAAGGAATCACAGCATTCCCTTTCACTTTCAAGAATTTCTCGAGTTTAGCAATTTCTTTTTTATTCAATAGAAGTTTACGATCATGTCGAGGTTTGTGATTATAGAATGAACCATTCTCGTAGGCATTGATAAACATATTTCGGATCCACATTTCTCCGTTTTCAAAAACACAATAAGCTTCCATAATGCTCGCTTTACTGTCACGAATACTTTTGATTTCAGTTCCTGTAAGAACCATCCCCGCAATAAAAGTATCGATAATATGATACTCAAAACGAGCTTTCTTATTCTTTATGTTTATTTGTTTCTGCACTTTTCAATATTGTCTTATGCAAAAGTACTATTTCTTTCTAACAAAATACGAAGAATTATACATACCTTTGTCCTGTGAAAATTCCCGCAAAACACATTGAAAATACCGTAGATCAAATTGCTTCTCTTCCTGGAATAGGTAGAAAGACTGCTTTACGCTTGGTTTTACAACTTTTAAATCGTTCAGAATCTGAAATACACGATTTTTCTTCGGCTTTTACCCAAATGAAAGAACACGTTCTTTTTTGCTCCAATTGTGGTAACATTTCGGACACTCCTATTTGCGGAATCTGTTCCAATGAGAATAGAGACCATTCTACCGTCTGTGTTGTAGAGGATATTCGAGATGTTTTAGCAATAGAAGGAACACAATCTTACAAAGGAATTTATCATGTTCTTGGCGGTGTCATCTCTCCTATGGACGGAATTGGTCCTTCTGATTTGAACATCGATTTACTAATTAACAGAATAGCATCGGGTAAAATTTCAGAAGTCATATTTGCATTAAGCCCAACAATGGAGGGTGATACTACTAATTTTTACATCTATAAAAAAATAAAAAATATTTCTATCGAATTTTCCACATTATCTCGTGGAGTTGCTATCGGTTCTGAACTTCAATATGCAGATGATGTTACATTGAGTCGCTCGATAGTGAATAGACAGCCTTTTGTCCTTTAGCAGTTTAAAGAATTGGCATCCACCTGAGCAACTACACCTCAACATTCTACGAAAATAATTACTTTTTTATCCGCTCGCTCTGCGATATGTTCGGCTCTAACCTTTTGCCCTTCAAGAAGATTTACTTTAGCTTCAAGTTCTAGTGTTTTTTGTTCAGGAGTTTTTGACATAGTTTTAGGTACTTGATTTCCCCAGTCAAAGTTACCATATTTTTGTAACCAATTTGTTCCTGTTGAATCTTCTTGTATGCCATATTTAAGTTTGGCTTGAGATTTTGTCAAAAATCCTTACTCTACTTCTTCAACTAATTGAAGTTTAAAAGAGAGCGTGTAGTCTTTTTGGGTACGATTTACATTACCTGCATTTTCTAATGCTTTCATTACACTTATGTTTTTAGTGTATCTCTATTTCAGGACGGGACAACAACAAATTATAAAAAGGGTTCATTTTAATTGACGCTTTTTTATTTATGGAAGTTTTTTAATCGTATTTTTATGGAAAAATTGACAAAAAGATGAGAACGATTATAGAAAATGCATGGGAGAATAGAGGATTACTGAAAGATTCATCAACAATAGAAGCAATTAACCACATTATCGAAGAAATAGACAAAGGTCGTTTACGAATCGCTGAGCCAAAAGAAGATGGAACTTGGCAGATCAATGAATGGGTTAAGAAAGCCGTTGTAATGTACTTCCCTATTCGAAAAATGGAAACGATAGAAGTTGGACCTTTTGAATTTCATGATAAAATGGCACTCAAAAAGAACTACAAAGAATTAGGCGTTCGAGTTGTACCTCATGCAATTGCTCGATACGGTGCTTATGTTGCTCCTGGAGTAATTATGATGCCTTCTTATATTAACATCGGTGCTTTTGTAGATGAAGGAACTATGGTTGATACTTGGGCAACAGTTGGTTCTTGTGCTCAAATTGGTAAAAACGTTCACCTGAGTGGTGGTGTTGGAATTGGCGGAGTATTAGAGCCACTTCAAGCGTCCCCTGTGATTATTGAAGATGGAGCATTCATCGGATCTCGTTGTATCATTGTAGAAGGAGTTCATGTAAAGAAAGAAGCTGTTTTAGGAGCGAATGTTGTCTTGACTAAATCAACTAAGATTATAGACATAACAGGAAGTGAACCTGTTGAAATTAAAGGATATGTTCCCGAAAGAAGTGTAGTGATACCTGGTTCATACACAAAAAAGTTTCCTGCTGGGGAATTTCAAGTTCCTTGTGCATTGATTATAGGGAAAAGAAAAGCATCTACTGACTTAAAAACTTCATTGAATGATGCCTTGAGAGAAAATGATGTTGCTGTATAAATATAAATATAAGAGATAAAAAAAAGCTTCAATTTTCATTGAAGCTTTTTTTTGTGATCTGGCTGGGGCTCGAACCCAGGACCCATACATTAAAAGTGTATTGCTCTACCAACTGAGCTACCAAATCATCGCCTTAGCGGCTGCAAATATACGTGTATTATTTTTATCTACAAGTGTAAAATGAAGTTTTTTTTACTTTTTTTTTCATCTTTTTTATGACTCATTGATAATGAACGAAATAATAATTTAGTTTGCATAGATAAATTTATAAAATATTACAGAAAGAGTAAATATTCTAAAATTCAGTTCATGTAATATCAGTTAAGAAATTAGAATGAATTAAAAAAGATTTTTTGGTAAGAAAGAGTTCTTCTTTGGATGCCCAAGACCACGAGAAAGGTTCGCGTGGTCTTGGACACCCAACCCAAAAATTTTATTTAACCACAACACCTCCATATATCGCTCCTTTTTCTCTTGTGTAATCAATAGCACTGCTATATAAATATTAATCAGAATTAAAAATTAAACCTGCATCTACAAGATTGTTGTGAATATACTTATTTTTTTCAGATGTAACTTTATTTCTTTTTTCATTTTTTAGAATGTTGGGTTAAAAAGCAAAACCCCGCGAAAGGTTCGCGAGGTAGCTTTTTAATTTGTTCTTCGCGCGTTAGCGGGGGATAGATATACTCTTTTACGTTTGGTCCGAGATGCACCACGAAGTAGCACCGAAGGTAATCTCGAACCAGCGGTTTAGTTTATTCTTCGTGCGTTAGCGGGGGCATTGCAAATGCCTGACGTTGAACTATTAAGATTCCGCAGGATTATAAATCCAGCGGAGCGGGGGAGCATTGTCTATTTATTTCTGCCATCTTTTTACAACAGTTGAGAATGAGAAAAAACTAACACCACTTAAATAGATGCCGGTAAGTATAATATCGTAAATAATAAAATCGACTTGAATATTTTCAATCATGTTCTTTTGGCTTATATGAAAAATAAACTCAGAAATAGATTTCGTCAAAAAATTCACACCTTCTGTTAAACCATTTCCAGAATTACTCAGAGTAAACATAAAGAAAACAAAATAAATGGTTACCAGAACAATAAACGGTGACATAATTGTAAGCCACATTTTTCCCTTATATTCCACTACTGATTGAAAAAGAAAAACAACAGTGAAAAACAATAATAAGACGCATATTGAAAAAAACTGTTCCGAAACAATTGTTTTTAAACTTACTGTACGAACAGTTATTGCTATTACAGTTCCACTTATTATGTTTACTAAACTTAGAATAATGAAATTCGAAATAAGATGCGTTTTAATTTTATCCATGATTACTAATATAAATCATTATTCTTCTTCCTTCAATCCTTCTAAAGTTAATTTTGCATTAATATTATGCCATTGATTATAACTCCCCAAGCTCCCGCGCGAACCTTTCGCGTGGTCTTGGACACCCAAACCAAAAATTTTATTTAACCACAACCACTCCATCAATCATTCCTTTTTCTCCAGCATAATCGATCGCACTACTATAAAGATAATGTTCTGGTCTAAAAACCAAACCTGATTCTACTGGATTATTGTGAATATACTT
>JAJRQQ010000036.1 GCA_024280155.1 Bacteroidota bacterium | reverse complement strand
CCAATATTTGTTCTGTAGAACCTTTCTTTGCGTTAAGCTTAACAGATTCATTTAAAAGAACAGTCAATTTCTTGACATTCGCTTGTTGTAGTTCATTGAAACTTCCCCAACTCGATTCAGAGGCAGGAACAGGATTGTCTTCAATCCATGCGCCATTTGAAAACGCAAAGAAATCATCTTGAGGACGTACAGATGTATTGATATAATCTAAGTCAATGGTTTGATTTTTAGAGCCAGTATTCGTCGGCATAGAATCATTACTCGAAGTTGAAGTTTCTGCATTCTTTGCAGAATCACAACTCACTAATGTTACAACGAAGGCAACAGGTAAAAGTATTTTTTTCATCTTATGTTTTATTATCAAAATTCTATTTGTTTGGAGAAAATTTCATTTCAACGTGTGGAATTCCATCTTCATGATATTCTTTACCTGTTGAAATAAATCCATGTTGTTTATAGTAATTTTCTAAATGTTTTTGTGCGGAAATAGTAATAATATCGTTCCCGAATTCTAATAAAGAGTATTCAACGCATTTATTCATCAGTTCATGTCCGACATTCTGACCTCTTAAATCTTTTTCAATAACAACTCTACCAATAGAAGCTGTTTTGTATGAGATTCCCGGCGGTAGGATTCTGCCAGTAGCGACAATATCTCCTTTTCCGTTTCTGCAAATAATGTGATAAGATTTTTTATCCTTTCCGTCTAAATCTTGATATGGACAATTTTGTTCCACAACAAATACTTTCATTCTTAACGCGATTAAATCATGAAATTCATTCGTAGTTAATTCTGTGTAATGTTTAATTTGCCAATTTAAGTTCATTAGTTAATTTTTTAAGTTTGAATTACACCAACATTATATGGTTTTTCTGCTTTTTTATGATTTGCCATTTCTATCCCCATAGAAATTACTTTTCTTGTTTCTTTAGGGTCTATAATTGCATCCACCCATAATCTACTTGCTGCGTAGTAGGGAGAAATCTGTTCGTCGTACTTGTTCTTGATTTTATTAAAAATTTCCTTTTCACGTTCAGGTGTTATTTTTTCTCCTCTTTTTTTAAGAGATGAAACTTCAATTTGAAGAAGAACTTTTGCGGCTGCAGAACCTCCCATCACCGCTAGTTCGGCTGTAGGCCAACTAACAATTCATCGTGGGTCGTACGCTTTTCCACACATTGCATAATTCCCTGCTCCGTATGAATTACCTGTAATTATCGTGAATTTAGGAACAACAGAATTCGCCATTGCACTGACCATTTTTGCCCCGTCTTTAATGATACCACCGTGCTCACTTTTAGAACCTACCATAAATCCAGTTACGTCTTGCAAGAATACGAGAGGAATGTTTTTTTGATTACACAACATGATAAAACGAGCTGATTTATCAGCAGAATCGGAGTAGATAACACCTCCAAATTTCATTTCACCTTTCGCATTTTTCACAATTTCACGTTGATTTGCTACAATTCCTACGCTCCAACCATCAATTCTAGCATAAGTACAAACGATGGATTTACCATAATCCGCTTTATATTCATTGAT
Source organism: Bacteroidota bacterium (assembly GCA_024280155.1). Taxonomy (GTDB): domain Bacteria; phylum Bacteroidota; class Bacteroidia; order Flavobacteriales_D; family Crocinitomicaceae; genus UBA4466. The sequence goes on along the minus strand of JAJRQQ010000036.1, from coordinate 17,779 downwards.
TTTAGAATCATCCACAATACATTTAATCAATTCTTTAACATTATATGGTTTCGATCTGTCCTCAGGTAAGATTCCATAAACATCTTTTAAATTCTTTTTTGGGAGAATAGATTCTTTTCTGTCAAAGCCAGCATTTTCAGCTTGTCCGATTCCAGCCATAAGATCCCGAATTGTCAAAAGGCATTCTTCATCAGATTCTGATTTATAATCACAAACTCCTGAGATTTCAGTATGCGTTGTTGCGCCACCAAGAGTCTCATTGTCTATTGTTTCTCCGATTGCAGCTTTAACGAGGTAAGAGCCGGCAAGGAAAATAGTTCCTGTTTTATTGACAATCAAAGACTCGTCCGACATAATTGGAAGATATGCACCACCAGCAACACAAGATCCCATTACTGCTGCAATTTGAATCACTCCCATTGAGCTCATCACAGCGTTGTTTCGGAAGATACGTCCAAAATGTTCTTTGTCTGGGAAAATTTCATCTTGCAAAGGTAAAAATACACCAGCAGAATCAACAAGGTAGATAATTGGTAGTTTATTCTCCATTGCAATTTCTTGCGCTCTTAAGTTCTTTTTTCCTGTAATAGGAAACCAAGCACCTGCTTTAACAGTTGCGTCGTTTGCAACAATAATACATTGTTTTCCTGAAACATAAGAAATGACTGTTACAACGCCACCCGTAGGACAGCCACCATGCTCTTCGTACATTTTATACCCAGCGAAAGCACCAATTTCAATCTGCTCAGCACCTTTATCTATTAAAAGGCTGATTCTTTCTCTAGCTGTTAACTTTCCTTGAGCGTGAAGTTTTTCAATTCTTTTCTTTCCACCACCTTCGTAAATTTTTTCTAATTTTCGCTGTAGTGCAGATATTTTTAATCGCATTGTATCATCATTCTTGTTGAATGCTAATTGTTTACTTGAAATTGCCATTAATTCGGGTTAAAAATTATTCCCTCAAATATAATGAATTGTTTGGGAGAGTGAAGTAGAATGAATAAGAAAATGAAAGGATTTATGAATTTTTAAGTTATAAATTAACTTATTGACATTCTGATGTTCGTATTTTCACTTCTCCTTTTTGTTGAATTCTACTATTTTTGTAGGATGCAAGATTCATTTAGATACAAAGGTATGCGGAAGAAGTTGATTCAAGAGCTTCGAGAGAAAGGAATTAAAGATGAATCCATTCTCGATGCATTTTATGCCGTTCCTCGACATTTCTTTCTTGACAGTGCTTTTGCTGAACAGGCTTATTCAAATATGCCTTTCCAAATCGGTTCTGGTCAAACAATTTCACATCCTTTTACAGTTGCTTTTCAAACAGAGTTATTGCTGCTGAAGAAAGGGGAGAAGGTGTTAGAAATAGGTACTGGTTCAGGATATCAAACATGTATTTTAGCACAGCTTGGTATGAAGACATACAGCATAGAAAGGCACAAAGCTTTGCATTTAAAAGCAAAAAACATTCTACAGCAATTAAAATTCAAGGTAAGACTTTCTTTTGGAGATGGCTTTAAGGGACTACCTACATACGCACCATTCGATAAAATCATCATTACTTGTGGTGCACCTTTTGTTCCGGTTGAACTAGTTAAGCAATTGAGAATAGGTGGAATAATGGTTATTCCTGTTGGAGAAGGAGAGGAGCAGCAAATGCTTCGAATTACAAAGAAATCTGAAAGTGAAACAATCACTGAGGAATTCGGAGTTTTTAGTTTTGTGCCAATGCTAGAGCAAAAAGTGAAGTAAATCATTAGTGTCCGATAAAAGTACAGATTTTATCTAAACCATACCTCTAAGTCAATAAAAGCATCAAAATTTTCTTTTAAATAAAAAGCATGGCGTCTATTCTTATTCGTGAATTATTTATGAGAAGTGAAAAAGAAAGAAATTCATGCTGTGTGTAGTAGAGGGGTGTATCATTGTAATAAATAAAAATGTCTACGAAGAGCTAAAAATGCATTCGTAAATTTAAACAACTGTTTGAGGGGGTACGACGAGTTTTGTTTCAATTAGAATTGAGGATGATTTATGTCGTTAAATTTATGACAGCACTAGACTTTTTTGTTACTTTTTTTGGCGATGAAAACCGAGTTTACGAGCTCATGAAGTCGAATGAAAATAAATAAAAAATTCTCTGAATAAAAAGTAAAGAAAGATTTAACTCTAATGTATGCAGTATTTTATCGGACATTAATCAAAATAAATAAAAAATGCGAAGATATTATCTTCGCATTTTAATTGATTTCTCGTTTTTTAATGACCTTTGGCAGCTAAGTATCTTTCAGCGTCTAAAGCTGCCATACAACCTGTACCTGCAGCAGTAATCGCTTGACGATAAGTTTTGTCAGCGGCATCACCTGCTAGAAAAACACCCGCTACGTTTGTTAAGCTCGTTCCTGGTTTTTCATATTTAATATATCCTGGTTCATCAAGGTTAATTTGACCTTTGAAGATGTCTGTATTTGGTTTGTGTCCAATAGCAACGAAAAAACCAGTTGCTGGAACTGTTTTTTCTTCTCCTGTCTTGTTGTTTTTAACCAAGGCACCAGTCACCCCTTGACCGTCACCCAATACCTCAACTGTGTCAGTGTTGAACAGAATTTCAATATTTTCAGTATTTTTTACACGTTCAGCCATTATCCTAGAAGCTCTAAACTCATCTTTTCGAACAAGCATTGTCACTTTTGTACATAATTTAGAAAGGTAATGTGCTTCTTCACATGCAGAATCACCAGCACCTACAATAATTGTTTCTTGTCCTCGGTAGAAAAAACCATCACAAACAGCGCAAGCAGAAACTCCACCGCCCATCTTAAGGTATTTTTGTTCACTTTCTAATCCTAAGTATTTTGCAGAAGCTCCAGTTGAAATAATGACAGTTTCTGCATGAATCTCTGTCCCATCATCTGCCCAGCATTTGTGTACATCACCAGAAAAATCAACTTTATTTATAAAGCCAAATCGAACATCAGTATCAAATCTTTTCGCTTGTGCTTCAAGTTGAATCATCATGTCTGGTCCTGTGATTCCTTCTGGATAACCAGGGAAGTTTTCTACCTCATTTGTAGTAGTTAACTGACCACCAGGTTGCATTCCTTGATAAAGCAATGGACTCATATCTGCTCTTGCGGCATAAATTGCTGCAGTATATCCCGCAGGACCTGAACCTATAATTAGGCATTTTGTTTTTTGAATATCACTCATTTTATATTGTATTTAATGTTTGTTTATTTTATTACTCAACAAAAATAATCGTTTAAATCTTTTAATGATACTATTTCCGATAGAAAGATTTTATTTTAAGATAAAAATAATCAATATCACTAAAATTAATTTCTTTAATACAGCTTTCATTAAATTAATGGATGATTGAGCTTGATAATTTTGTTTTAAATAAAATAAAAACAAATTAAAGCACTTCATTCTTTGATTTTCATTAAAAGAAGCGTAATTTTGTAGCCGCTTTTTGCAAGACACATCATGATAGATAAAGAACTTTACGAGGCTAAAACCTTATATCCATTTCAGGAAAAAACCATCCTAACCATCTTAGATGAAATTGAATCTAATGACCAGGATTTCAACCTTTTATTTCAACTTCCAACAGGATGAGGCAAGACGGTTATTTTTTCTGAAATTGCTAAACGTTATATCGAAAAAACGAAGAAAAAAGTTTTGATATTAACACATCGAATTGAACTTTCTGTTCAAACATCTAAACAATTATCAGCTATTGCAGTTCCGAATAAGGTGATCAATAGTGAGGTAAAAGAGATTCCAGATCAAGATGAATACAATTGTTTTATTGCAATGGTTGAAACCTTGAATAATCGATTGAATGATGATGAGAATTTCATTAAGAATGTCGGGTTGGTTATCGTAGATGAAGCCCATTACAATAGTTTTAGAAAGATATTTCAATTCTATGAACAAGCCAATATTCTAGGAGTAACTGCGACACCATTAAGCAGCAATAAAGCTCTTCCGTTAAATGATAATTACGATAAATTACTCGTAGGAGAAAGTATTAAATCATTAATAGAAAGCGGTTATTTGTCTGACGCAGAGTCCTATACTTATGACGTTAATCTTCATGGATTAAAAATAGGTTATAATGGAGATTTTACCGTAAGTAGTTCAGATGTCGTGTATGGTAATTATTTCATGCAAGAGAAATTACTTTTTGCTTATGAAGAAGTTGCTGTTGGTAATAAAACGTTAATTTTTAATTCAGGAATAGAGACTTCTATTCGTGTAGAAGAGACTTTCAAAAAAAGAGGTTATAAAATTCGCCATTTAGATTCAACATTTAGTGATAAAGACCGAAAAGATGTTTTGAGATGGTTTAAAGTTACACCTGATGCAATCTTAACATCCGTAGGAATTTTAACGACAGGTTTCGATGAACCAACTGTAAAAACAATTATACTAAATAGAGCTACAAGGTCTTTAACGTTATACCACCAAATGATTGGTCGTGGTTCTCGAAAATTACCGAATAAAAGTCAGTTTAAATTAATTGATTTAGGGAATAACGTTAGACGATTTGGAATTTGGCAAGACTATATCAATTGGCAAGATGCTTTTAAATTCCCAGATCGCTTTCTAGAAGCACGTTTGAGTGAAGTTGAAGATGTGGAGTTTGAAGCTGCTTTTGAATACCCTCGAGGAACAGGAGATGTGATAGATGTTGAGAAATTGGACTCTTTTAAAATAAAAGATGTTTATTATGAGTGTATCGATAGTGGATTAAAAGGCAAGGATGCTGTTGAACGATCTTTGAACAATCATTTTGAAGTTATTCGTGATGCGGCCGAAGATTATTATCATGGGCTTGAACTTATAGGCGCGTTAGGAACACACATAGAGCATCGCTTAAAGCATTATACAAAATGTATTACGAAGAGTACACCGAATTACTATAAATATTTAATGGAAACATACCTAAGACAGTTGAGGCAAAAACTCAGAGCCGTTTTAGATGATGAATAAAACGAAAAAGAGATAAGCTTCAAGGTTTATCTCTTTTTTTTACAATTATTTAATCTTATTTATGGGATTACTCTTTTAGTAAGTTAGTAAAATTTCAGTGGTATCAAAAGCAGTAGTGATTGCTGATTTTGTGCCTGGGATAGAGCCTACTATGTATGAATAAGTATAATTTGTATTTCCGTCATTAATACAATAGATAGTTGTGTCTACTGCACCTAAAAGAACATGTTCTCCACTCGGGCAGCAAAGTGTACATCCAGTTTTACCTTGTGTCTGTGTGTATTTTAATACATCCGTTGAAACGGGTACTTGATTAATGAATCTTAATTTTACCCAAGACATCGCTGTTGTAGAAAAATTTCTCACATTATCATTCTAGATAGAAAGATCAGAGAAATTAACGAATTCTTCGATGTCAAAATATAAGTCTTTTGTGAATGTAATTTTATATGACTCAACTGAATTTCTTGGAAAAGTAAAGGAATAAGAGCCATTTCCGTTGGTAGAAGATGTGCCAATTATATCGTACGAAGAATTCCCTGCTACTTTCTCATAGAGTTTAACTTCTGCACCATCCAATGGGATAGAGTAAGTCACGTCGGTTATTGTTCCTTTTAAAGTGAAATCTGCTTTCCCTTTTTTCTTACATGATAAAATAGAAAAAGATAGAATGATAAATAAATAGATGTATCTCATAATATTGTAAATTTAATTATTTTTTTGGGTAGAACAAATTATTATTTTTTGCTATTTAATTTCAATAACAAAAAGAAATGATTAGTTTAACATTTTATAAATAAATTATTAAAAATGGATATTGAAACAATTGACAATGAAATTAACGGTGCAAATGGAATTAATTTTTCATCTCAAATTAAACAAAGTTTATCTGAAACAGCAAAATGGGCAAAATTCTTAGCTATTGTTGGGTTTGTAATGCTTGGGCTAATTGTGTTGGCAGCTCTATTTATGTTTATAGCAGGGGCTTCAACTTTTGGTGGAGCGAGCTTTCTAGGTATTGCTTTTGGGTATCTTTTAATGGCGGCACTTTATTTTTTCCCAACGTATTATCTTTACCTATTTTCACGTAAAATAAAATTAGGATTTAATAGCTCAATACAGAGTGAAGTTGATGAAGCGTTTTTAAATCTTAAAAAATTATTCAAATTTGTAGGTATTCTAATGATAATTATGCTTTCTATTTATGCGTTAATATTATTGTTAGCAGTAATTGGAGGAGCAGCAAGTTTTCTATAATTCTTAAATAAAGATTTTGAAACTAAGAGGAGCTTTATCGCTCCTTTTTTTTTGTCTTTTTATTTCCTTTGTTGCTAGTGTAAAAGTCTTTTGTTAACTTTGAAAGAATTAATAAAATAGAACATGGCAGACGATAAAAAAATCATATTTTCAATGGTAGGAGTATCTAAAGATACGCCTGCAGGAAAACAAATTATAAAAAATATTTATCTTTCTTTTTTCTATGGTGCTAAAATCGGTATCATTGGATTAAATGGTTCGGGTAAATCAACCGTAATGAAAATTATTGCAGGTCTTGATAAAACGTATCGAGGTGATGTTGTTTTTTCTGATGGTTACACCGTTGGTTACCTTTCTCAAGAACCTGAATTGGATGAAAACAAAACAGTTAAGGAGGTAGTAATGGAAGGTGTTCAAGAAACGGTTGATATTCTTGCTGAATTTGAAGAGATCAACAATTCTTTTATGGATGAAGCGATTTTGAACGATCCTGATAAAATGGATAAATTGATTCAACGACAAGGAGAAGTTCAAGATATAATTGATTCATTGGATGCTTGGGAACTCGACACTAAGCTTGAAAGAGCTATGGATGCGTTACGTTGCGCACCCGAAGACCAAAAAATTGGGACACTTTCTGGTGGGGAAAGAAGAAGAGTTGCTTTATGTCGATTATTATTAAAAAGTCCGGATATTCTATTGCTTGATGAGCCAACCAATCACTTGGATGCTGAATCAATTGAATGGTTAGAGCAACATCTACAACAATACAAAGGGACTGTGATTGCAGTAACCCATGATAGATATTTCTTAGACAATGTTGCCGGTTGGATTCTTGAATTGGATAGAGGAGAAGGTATTCCTTGGAAAGGGAATTATTCTTCTTGGTTAGAGCAAAAAGGAAATAAACTAAAAGAAGAAGAAAAAACAGAATCGAAAAGACAAAAAATGTTGGCTCGAGAGTTAGAATGGGTTAAAATGAATCCTAAAGGTCGTCATGCGAAGAATAAAGCGCGTCTAGCGAATTATGATAAAATGCTTTCTCAAGATATTCAATCAAAAGAAGATATTTTAGAAATGCCAATCCCAAATGGACCTCGTTTAGGGAATAATGTGATTGATGCTGAGCACGTTTCGAAAGCTTTCGGAGACAAACTATTATATGGTGATTTGAATTTTAAATTACCTCCAGCAGGAATTGTTGGGATTGTTGGTCCTAATGGTGCTGGTAAAACGACCATTTTCAAAATGATTATGGATGAATTACAACCAGATTCTGGTGAATTCAAAGTTGGTGAGACGGTGAAAATAGGTTACGTTGACCAGACACATGAAGATATTTCTCCTGATAAATCTGTTTTTGATGTAGTTTCAAACGGCCTAGAATACGTAGAGGTTGGAAATCAAAAAATCAATTCTAGGGCTTATTTGTCGAAATTTAATTTTAGTGGGTCAGATCAGAATAAAAAAGTAGGCGTCCTCTCTGGTGGAGAAAGAAATCGTTTGCATTTGGCAATGACTTTAAAAATTGAAGCGAATGTTTTACTTCTCGATGAGCCAACCAATGATATTGATGTTAATACATTGAGAGCGTTGGAAGAAGGGATACAAAATTTTGCAGGATGTGCTGTTGTAATTTCTCACGATAGATGGTTTTTAGACAGAATTTGTACACATATCCTCGCTTTTGAAGGAGATTCTGAGGTTTATTGGTTTGAAGGTTCGTATTCTGAATATGAGGAGAATAGGAAAAAACGACTTGGGGATAAAGGACCAAAACGTCTTCGTTATAAGAAATTAACTAAATAATGTCAGGTACTTCTAACGACCCGTTACACGGGATTACTTTAAAAGAAATAGTCTCAGAACTTCATAAAGAGCTAGGCTGGGAGAATATGGGGTATATAGTGAATATTAATTGTTTTAAAAATAATCCAACACTAAAAAGTAGCTTGACATTTCTCCGGAAAACTCCATGGGCAAGAGCTAAAGCGGAGAAGTTATATATTGAAAGAATTATACAGTTTAAGCAATCAAAGTGATTGTAGGTCTGTGAAATAAAAAGATTAAAATAAATAAAAAAATGAGTGTAAGGAATCTATAACCGAAAGCATTGTGGAATAATTTTGCAGATTTAAATGCAGTTCCACGAGGTTCAAAAAAAGAAGAAAAAGTAATACAATTCATGATGGATTTTGGTCGTAAGCTAGGACTAGAAACAATCAATGATGCTATAGGGAATGTGATTATCAAAAAACCTGCCTCAAAAGGGATGGAGAATAAGAAAACAATCATTCTTCAGTCTCACATTGATATGGTGCATCAAAAAAACAATGATACAGTATTCGATTTTGACACACAGGGAATTGAAATGATTGTTGATGGTGATTGGGTTCGTGCAAACGGAACAACACTTGGTGCAGATAACGGAATTGGTGTAGCAACGATTATGGCAGTTTTGGAATCAACTGATATTCAGCATCCTGCTATTGAAGCAATGTTAACGATTGACGAAGAAACGGGAATGACGGGAGCAATTAATCTCGATGCTTCAAATTTTACTGGAGAAATTTTATTGAACCTTGATACTGAGGATGATGATGAATTGTCAATCGGTTGTGCTGGTGGAATTGATACAAATACTTCTTTCTCATACGAAGAAACAGCTATTCCTGAGAGTTTTAAACCTTTTTCGCTCTCTGTCAAAGGACTTATGGGAGGTCATTCTGGAATGGACATCGACAAAGGTCGTGGAAATGCAAATAAAATGATGAACCGATTGTATTTTCATTTTTTGAAAAAAGGAATTTGCTTTTCTGTGGTTTCCATTGATGGTGGTAGTTTGAGAAATGCAATACCGAGAGAATCGAATTCTATCGTTGTGGTAAAAGATTCTTTTATCCCTAAATTCAAAGAAGAATTGGCAGTAATTTCTGCGAGAATTTTAGACGAATTTAAGTTAATTGAAAAATCATTGGAGATTAGTTCGAAAGAAATAGTTTTGAACAATGGTGAGAAAATGATGGCAGATGTGGATACTTTCGTTGCTATTATCAGAACGCTCCAAGCTACACATAATGGTGTTTTTAGAATGAGTCCAGATATTGAGGGGTTAGTAGAATCTTCTTCTAGTTTAGCTAGAGTTATTTTAAAGAATGGAGAATTTATCACACAGTCCTTACAACGTTCTAGTGTAGAGTCATCTAGAGATGATGTAGCTGATACAGTTTCATCTCCTTTTAAAATGATGGGGTGTGATGTTGTGCAAAACGGTGAGTATCCAGGGTGGCAACCTAATTCGGATTCTTTGATACTCGAAATTATGAAAAAATTGTACAGTAAGAATTTTGGTGCAGAAGTAGAGGTTAAAGCTTGTCATGCAGGATTAGAATGTGGTATTTTATCGAAACATTTACCGGGAGTTGATATGATCTCTTTTGGACCAAATATCCGCGCTGCTCATTCACCAGATGAAAAATGTCAAATTTCTTCTGTTCAGAAATACTGGAATTACTTTTTAGATACATTGCTTGCAATTCCTAATAAGTAGGCTATGACAGGAGAGCATGAATTAGTTGAGCTAGCAAATGCTAAAATGTATTACGGAAAACATCAGGGGAAATATTTAATAAACGTTCCTGAATCCTATTTGCTCTGGATGAAAAACAAAGGTTTTCCATCAGGTAAACACGGAAGGCAATTGGAATTAATTTTAGAAATAAAGGTAAATGGTTTGGAAAAACTCATCTATCCGTTGATTAAAAAGTAAGTTGTACAATTGTAAAATTACACCTATTATAGTCCTGATCTACAGGTTGCTATGTAACTGTGTCTAAAGTTTTTATTGGTTATTGATTTTACAATACTATTTTATTTTACAATAAAATGTAACCCTTCAGAGAAAGTAGCGTAAATGATTGTGTATTTTAAAAATTAAATAGATATGCAATTAGTTGGATTTAACATCGTAGAGAATAATATTAAACAAGCACAATTTAAATTGTTACAACACAAGAGTTTAGGGGAGAAAAGTAACTTGTCTATATTGCAAGTTGCACGTTTAATGGATAAGCTCAACCTTAAAAATAATGATCCTAAAAAAGAATATAAGTTTTCTTTGAATTAGATCCTGAATAAAAAAAAATATGAAGCCAACTGTTTAGTAAATAGTTGGCTTTTTATATATAAGAAAGCTACAGAATACAATTACACTAAGAAGTAGCAGCGAAAGAAAAATGTGCATAAAAAAGTCATTTTATTGTTGTTAAATTCATACTCACAAAGAGGGGGGAAGGTGGGGGAGAAATTCGTTTAGCTTCATGGTAAATTGATTACTGATAGCAAAGATTAAGACTACGTAAACAGAAGATTTTAAGAAAAAATCGTAAGTCATAATGGTAATAAAAAAGTAACGAAACTCGCAAAACACATTAATACCTTTGCTTTTTTTATGGGTACAAAAAAAAATCAAGATAAAGGTTGTCAACAATATTCATTTAAAATTGACTCCATTTATAAAAAGATTAAAGCAGTAGAGAATGATATTTTCGAAAGGGTAGGGGTGAAATTTAGTAATTCTTTAAAAGAAAAGAAAGAAAAGAGCAATTGAAATAGATCCCTATTGTCTATATCGATAAAAACTTTCTGCTTATTATTTTCTTGTGTAAAATAAGTCCCATTCAGTAAATATGCCTAAGATAATTTATAATTGGAATATTTTTGTAGTGTATTTTTCCATTCTGTCAATGTTATACTTTAAATATTCAATAATAATGTAAAAATATATATTACATTTGTAAAGAAGTAAAGAGTTGAGTAAATTACAAAAAGTACTAATGTAAAACACGAATATACAAATGTTAATCCAAGACAGAGTACGATTAATTATGCAAACAAACAATGAGACTTCATCCTCTTTTGCAGATAAAATAGGTATTAAGCGTTCAAATCTATCACATGTTATCAGTGGGAGAAACAAACCTAGCCTTGATTTCTTAGAGAAGATTATTAATCATTATCCAAATGTAAACGCATCCTGGTTAGTTACTGGTAAAACAAGGAGCGGTGATTTTGAGGGGAATGACACAAATGTAAAATCATTCAATAAAGAAGTTGGGCCAGTAAAAGACGATTCGCGTGTAAATCGTGAAATTCAGGAGTTTACCGAAAATGAAATCGAAAAAGTCATTGTTTTTTATCGAAATGGAAAAATAAAAGAATACAATTATTCTAATCAATAACTCCTGATGCAATTAATTCATCATTCAGGTAGAGTGCTGCAAATTGACCTGGGGTAATTCCTCTTTGTTTTTCTTTAAAGAGAATGTACAGATCACCTTTAAGTATATAGACTGTTCCTGTCTGGTACGACTGTCGATACCTGATTCGAATATCAAACGTTTTTCCATCCAGACTAGCGGTATTGAATCTAGACGAAACAAAATGAATGTCTTTTTCTTTGATTTTTAATGCGTATCTATTCAATCCAGGATGCATATCAGTCATTCCTGAATAAACGACGTTATCTTTGATGCTTAAACCTATTACAAATGAAGGTTTAGGTCGTCCTCCGATTTTTAACCCTCTACGTTGACCAATTGTGTAATAATGGGCACCGATATGATCGGCGACTTTTATGCCCATTTCTTTCGAATAACTGAATGGCTGTGCAAGCCTAACAACATTCTCTTTGGTTGGCTCCATTGTGTCGTATTCCTTAAATACCTCTAAAGTATCCGGTATTTCAAGGACGTCACCATTGATTGGGGTTAATTTTTGTTGCAAGAATGTCGGTAAGCTAATTTTTCCAACAAAACAAAGTCCTTGAGAATCTTTCTTTTCTGCGGTAATCAAACCGTTGTCCGCAGCAATTCTTCTCACTTCCTCTTTCTGTAATTCACCAATAGGGAATAATGCTTTTGAAAGTTGCTGTTGATTGAGCTGACAAAGGAAGTAAGATTGATCTTTATTGGGGTCTAAACCGGTCAGTAACCCAAAACTGCCATCTTTATGCTTAATCTTTCTACAATAATGTCCAGTGGCAACGTAGTCTGCGTTTAACTCCATTGCAGCCTTAAGGAAAACATCGAACTTGATCTCGCGATTACAGAGGACGTCAGGATTTGGTGTTCGACCGTTTTGGTATTCATCGAACATATAATCTACAATTCTCTCTTTGTATTCCTTGCTTAGGTCAATGACTTGAAAAGGTATGTTTAGTTGTTGCGCAGTGAGTAGGGCGTCATTTGAATCATCAATCCACGGGCAGTCATCAGATAAAGTAACTGATTCGTCATGCCAATTGCGCATAAACATCCCGATAACTTCGTATCCTTGATTTTTTAACAGTAAAGCGGTAACACTTGAATCCACTCCTCCTGATAGACCTACAACAACTCTTTTCATGTTGCAAAAGTAAGTCTATTTCTTTAAAAAGAATAATTTTTTCTAATTACAAATGTAAATTACATTTGTAATGCAGTTAATTAACATTTGTTTAGCTTTTTTCATCAATAAAAGAGAATCTATTTAGTACTTTTATGTTGTGATTAAAAAAATATCTATCATATTCTTTATCGTTATATACAATCTTGCTTACAGTCAGGATTGTGAAAGAGTTATGTTTACGGGTAGACTTATTGATACTTTACGTCCGCAAGCCTTTTATAATTTAATGATTATTAATCGCTCTACAGGGCGTGGCGTTTTCGGTCAGCCAAATGGGACTTTTTCTGTTTATGTTTCTGAAGGCGATAAGATTTCTATTTCTTGCAAAGGCTATCCTGTTATAGATGTTTTGGTGCACGCTGATGCTGACTGTCAACAAAAAGTTCGTTTTTACATTGAGGGGAAGGTTCAAGAAATCGCTGAAGTAGTGATAAGACCTATAAAGTCATTGGAAGAGATAAAAGAGGAGCGATCAGCACTCGCTATGCGGGAAACGAGGCAGGTTAAGGGGATTGAGGTGTTGCAAAGTCCAATAACAGCTCTATATCAAGCATTCTCTAAGAAAGAGAAATCAAAACGTCTAGTTGCCAAATGGGAACACGAAGATAATAAAGCCCGAATTGTTCAAGAGCTACTTAGAACTTATGTTGCTTACGATATTTTTGAACTTTCTGAGGATGAGTTTGAAGAATTTATTGCATTCTTGAATATCAATGAAGATTTCTTAAAAACGGCAAGTGAAATGGATTTGGTTACATTTATTAAAGATAAATTCGAGCATTATAAGTATTTAAAGACTTATGGCGTACCTAGGGATGATTGATTGCTTCGCTTTTATAAATAATTACCACAAAAAAAAAGAACGCTTAATAAAGCGTTCTTTTTTTTGCAACATAGACTTATTCTATTTTATTACTTATTCGTTAATGGTGTTTATTAGATTGTTTATTTTTATATAAATCAAATTTAGTAGGTGATTGTTTTGTTGGCCAACTGTTGTTATTTACATCTGTATCAGCAATTTCTAGAAAGGGGTCAAGCAGGATAGAGGTCACTTTTTTATCAAAAATAAACACCTTCGTTACAGTTGTTTCTTGTCTCCTCCAGATTTCAGCAGGAATTCTCACGACCTCTTTACTGCCGTCTTCAAAAGTAAACTGAAGGATAATAGGCATTGGTATTCCTCCAATATTAGAAAATTGAAGTTCATATAGCTGCTTTCCTTTTTGATGAATTCAAGATCTTCATCGGTTGCTTTTTCTTTGAAATTATTGTACTGCTCAATATCTGATGAATCAATCTTGTATTTATTCTGCATTTCAATTGCATAGTCATCGTCAATATTAGCATCTCTTTCGTTTACCGTCTCCTTAATTGATTCTCTGTTCCTGATGTCTCCGATAAACTCTTGCTTATTTCTATCACTTTCTTTGAGTTTTTGTTTTACTTTTTCAGGATCATTTGAACTAACTTCCATCCAATTTACTTTATCCATGCTTATATCCACATGGTCTGTAGTGTAAAACCAAGCTCTCCAGAACCAATCTAAGTCAACCGCAGACGCATCTTCCATTGTGCGAAAGAAATCGGCAGGAGTAGGGTGTTTGAATTTCCATCTTTCACAATAAGTTTTAAAAGCATAATCAAACAATTCTCTACCCATAATCGTTTCTCGAAGTATATTTAATGCAGTTGCTGGTTTCCCATAAGCGTTGTTTCCAAATTGCCAAATTGATTCAGAATTCGTCATAATAGGAGAGATGTAGTCTTTGTCGCCACGCATGTAGTCGGCAATTAAATAAGCTGGTCCTCTTCTCGAAGGATACCCTCTTTCCCATTCTTGTTCAGTTAAGTACTGTACGAAAGTATTCAAGCCTTCATCCATCCATGTCCATTGACGTTCATCGGAATTGATAATCATCGGGAAAAAATTATGTCCAACTTCATGAATAATCACTCCCCACATTCCGTATTTTGTACTTTTCGAATAAGTACCGTCTGCATTTGGTCGACCACCATTGAAACAGATCATTGGATATTCCATACCTATCCATTTTGAGTGCACTGATATTGCAACGGGATAAGGATAGTCAACTGTATATTTTGAATAAGTTTCTAATGTATGTGCAACTAATTTTGTTGAATATCTTTCCCATAAAGGGTTGCCTTCTTTGGGGTAATAAGACATTGCTAGGACCGTTTTTCCGTTGATTTCAACCCCTTGAGCATCCCACATGAATTTACGAGATGATGCAAAAGCAAAATCGCGTACATTTTTCGCTTTAAAAATCCATGTTTTTAATCCTTTCTCTTTCTTTTTTTCAGCCTCTTCGGCTTCGTCCTGTGTAATGATTAATACTGGTTTGTCAGATGATTTCGCTTCTTTCATACGACTTCTTTGTTCGGACGTCATGACAGAACTTTGGTTTTGCAAAACACCAGTTGCACCAACCACATGATCTGAAGGGACCGTTATTTTAACTTCATAATCCCCAAAAGGTAGTGTGAATTCTCCACGACCTAAAAATTGTTTGTTTTGCCAGCCTTCTATGTCATTATAAACGCACATTCTAGGAAACCACTGTGCTATCGTGTAAAGATAGTTGTCGTTTTCTTCAAAATGTTCGTAACCACTTCTCCCACCAATTTTCATTCTATCATTGACGTTGTACCACCATTTTATATTGAAAGATATAGAAGAATTCGGGGCTAATGGCTTTTCTAAATCAATTCTAAGCATTGTCTTATTGATAAAATACTTTAAGTCTTGACCAGAATTCGATTTTACTTCTTCAATTTTAAAACCACCATCAAATTTGAATTCTTTTGATTGGATGCTCTCAATGGATTTAAAATTTTCCATTTTTTCGATTGAGATTAATTTTGTATCGGAATCTTCGGCTCTCATGTTTTGATCCAGCTGAATCCAAAGGTAATCTAGTGCATCTGGAGAATTATTGGTATAAGTGATCGTTTCCTTACCCGATATTTTTTGATTCTCATCATTTAATTCGACCTCGATCTTATAATCTGCTTTTTGTTGATAATAGTTGTGTCCTGGAGCACCCGATGCTGTTCTGTACTCATTCGGTGTTGGAAGTAATTGGTCGAGTTGTGCAAATTTATTCTCTTGAGCCATTCCTATTAAAGGAAAAAGGAATAAAGCTGTTAATATCTTTTTTAATGCCATTGTGTAATTTTAGAAATTAATAGTTTGGTTTTTTTTATCCACCAAGAAAGGACGAGTGTATGATTTTCCTCTGTATAGGAAGGTGATCTTATTCTGCTGCAATTCATTTTCATTCATCAATAAATCGAATTCAAAAGTAATTGATTGTTTTATTTTGAAAGGTGTTGATTCGAAATAGAAATATGTTACCCCATTCATTTGCACTTCGAAACCAATCATTTTTAGGAAGCAAGGATTGTCTGCGCTAATCTTAAAGTGTTTCAATAAGTATGATTCGATATACGCCTCTTCTTCAGACCCTTTTCTAACAGTAGATATATCATTAAACACATCTGCATTGTCTGCGTGTTGAATTCTCATTGCCTTTTCTAAATCATGTGTAGAAACACTTAATGTTGCTTCAATTCTTTGTGAAACATCATTGTATTCAACTTCTGCAAATGCAAAATAATAATTATGAGCAAAAAGTCCTGAAGTGGAGAAAAGAATAAGGAGTAAGAATAATATTTTCAATGAAAAAATTTTAAAAACAATATTAGTAAAAAAAAGTGGATTCCATTCATTATTTAGGATGGATTATTTATTAAATCATTTCAATCTAAGTAGCTTTAAGTATGTTTTTATATATTTGACAAACTATGGAAAAAGAATTCAAAAAACTGTCAATTATTATCCCTGCATACAACGAAGCAAAAACCATTCACTTGATATTAGATCGAGTAAAGAAAGTTGAATTAATGCATTCAATTGAAAAAGAATTGATTATTGTCAATGATTTTTCTACGGACGGAACCGATAAGGTGATTGAAAAGTACATGAACGAAAATTCTGAGCTAAAGATAAAACTTTTCAATCAAGAGAAGAATAAAGGCAAGGGAGCAGCTCTTCATAAGGGGATAGAGTTGGCAACGGGTGAATACTTGATTATTCAAGATGCCGATTTAGAATATAATCCTGAAGAGTACAATGATTTATTAAAACCTGTTTTCTTAGATGATGCAGATGTAGTTTATGGTTCGCGTTTTATTGGCGGAAATCCACATCGAATTTTATTCTTTTGGCATTCTATTGGGAATAAATTCTTGACTAAATTATCAAATATGTTAACGAACTTGAATTTAACAGACATGGAGACCTGTTATAAAATGATTCGTTCAGA
Organism: Bacteroidota bacterium; assembly: GCA_024280155.1. Classification (GTDB taxonomy): domain Bacteria; phylum Bacteroidota; class Bacteroidia; order Flavobacteriales_D; family Crocinitomicaceae; genus UBA4466. The sequence goes on along the minus strand of JAJRQQ010000036.1, from coordinate 725 downwards.
TATTGCTAAGTCATTGACGTTAAAAGAACAACGTTTTGGGTTTGAACCAGAAATCACAGCAAAACTTTCAAGAGTACCTAAAATACGAATTTACGAAGTGGGTATTTCGTACTACGGTAGAACCTACGAAGAAGGGAAGAAAATTGGATGGAAAGATGGTTTTCGAGCAATCTTTAGTATTGTGAAGTATAATATTTTCAGTAGAAAGTAGACTTTGACAAGCTCAGTCTACTCGACAAATGATACGCTGAATAATAATAATAATAATAATAATCGCTAAAGAGCACTGAGCTTGTCGAAGTGCGAATACACTTACCCGTCTACGCTTTATATACTATTGCGTTAATATTCATTCCGGCACCAACTGAAGCAAAAAGTAGATTGTCCCCCTTTTTAATTTGATGTTTTGGCAATTCTCCTTTCATTATTAAATCGTATAGAGTAGGCACAGTTGCAACAGAGCTATTTCCTAATCTATCGATAATCATAGGCATAATATTTTCTGGCATTTCAGATAGGTTATTCAATTTATACAAACGTTGAACAATTGCTTCGTCCATTTTTTCATTCGCTTGGTGAATTAGAATTTTATCTAAATCCTTAATGTCCAAACCTGCTTTATCCATGCAAAACTTCATTGCTTTTGGAACATTCACTAAAGAATAAGAGTATATTTTCCGTCCATTCATTTTAATGTATTTCACATGATCCTTTTTGCCTTTATT